>PMOF01000232.1:0-1823 GCA_003162495.1 Acidobacteriaceae bacterium | reverse complement strand
CCGCTTGAAAGACAATAGAGACGAGAGAATCTATTGAACCTCAGTGAGGTGCGCGTGACAGCTGCGCAGATAGAACTTCCACAATGGACCGCCAAGGAATTTGAGCGACGGGTCCTCGACAGCCGTCCAAGGGTTGCAGTTTTCGATTGTGATGGAACGCTTTGGAGCGGCGACGCGGGCTATGGCTTCATGGTCTGGACGCTTGAGCAGGGTTTGGTCTCGCGCACCACCAGTGATTGGATAGACACCCGCCACAGGGCTTACCGGGCAGGCCAGGTGAGCGAACTCGAAATCTGCGGCGAGATGGTTCAAATCTACGCCGGCCTGCGTGAACAGGAATTGCGCGCGGCCGCCGCTCAATATGTGAGTGAGTTTGTGTGGGCCCGCATATTTCCTGAGATGGCCTCACTTATAAACCTTCTGCGCCAGGCCGGCGTCGAGTTGTGGGCTGTCAGCTCCACCAACCGCTGGGTTATTGCCGAAGGCGTGCGCGAATTTGGCATCCCGGAAAATCGCGTTCTGGCCGCGGAAGTCCGTGTCGACGCGGGCATCATCGGCAGTGAAATTGTGGATGTGCCCACCGACCTGGGCAAAGCTGGCGCGCTCCAGCGCGTTGGACTCGTCCAACCCGATGCCGTCTTCGGCAACTCCATTCACGACCTAGCCATGCTCGAGATCGCGCGCAATGCATTCCCCGTCAACCCTTCTCCCGCGCTGCTTGCGGCGGCAGCCAGGCACGGCTGGGGCTACTTCCGGCCTGCGGCCGCTGAGGGCGCCCAGGCTCCGGTTGCGGGAGAATAAACGATTCCTGAAACGAATTCAGGTGCATCCTCAGAGCGGTTTTCATCCCGCCAAACCAACCCTTTCCCGTCTCCGCCCCGCATCCGTTTTTGTGCGTTTACACTAGAGATGTGGATGAAGCTCAGCCAGGCTCCAATAATCGGCCCGCCGGACCAGCTCTCCGTTTCGTGGCCGCCGCACTCATTATGCGCGGGGACGAGGTACTGATCGGCCAGCGGCGCGCCGACCAGCCCATGGCGTTGCAGTGGGAGTTTCCCGGCGGCAAAATTGAGGCTGGTGAAAGCGCCGAGCAGGCCCTCGCCCGCGAACTGGACGAAGAACTGGGCATCGCGGCTACCATTGGCCCGCGTGTCACCCGCATCCGCCACAACTACCGTCACGGCGGTGCGGTCGATCTACAGTTCTTTGCCGTCCGCGAGTTCGTTGGCGAAATTCAGAATCGCATCTTCCAGCAGGTGCGCTGGACACGGCTCGATGAGCTGCCCGGCTACGACTTTCTGGCCGCCGACCGCGGCCTGATCCGCGACCTGGCCGCAGGCAAGCTTTTGTAGCGACTACCGCCCCAGGTCTCTAATTTGAGCCCCGGGATCCAAGCCGAAGGCAGTTGGCCCCACCGCAGGTGGTCAATGCCCCGGCATCATCCCCCACAACATCACCAGCGTCATCCCGATCACGATCAGGCTGGTTCCCCACGCGATTACATTCCACATGCGCGAGTTCTTGTGCACGCCCATCAGGTCGACGCGGTTGATCAGCATCAACATCAGAATGATGACCACTGGCAGCAGGACGCCGTTCAACACCTGGGAGAGAATGGCCACGTTGATCAGTTGCGCGTCAGGCAACAGCAGCACGGTGGCTGCGCCGCCCACGATCAGGAGCGTGTAGAGCCAGTAGAAGAACGGCGCGTCCTTGAATCGCTTGTCCACGCCCGACTCGAGCCCCAGCCCCTCGCAGACCGTATAGGCCGTCGAGAGCGGCAGAATGGACGCGGCGAACAGCGAGGCGTTGAAGAGGCCGAA
>PMOF01000149.1 GCA_003162495.1 Acidobacteriaceae bacterium | reverse complement strand
TGCACAAACGTCGTGTCTACCGCGGCGTGGTCGGCGTGGCAGGAGTAACAGTCCGCTTCCTTGGGAAACAAACTGCCGCTGACCTCGTTGTTAAAGTCGAAAAAGGCCCATTTACCCGGAAACCGCGCTTCGTCCTTTACGTGGACCTCGAAACCCATCAACTGGGTCCCCTGAAAATGGCCGCTCTGATTGATGGAGCCTTTTTCCATGCCCATCCGCCCCTCCAGCACCAGCACTGTCTTGTCCGGCCAGGTTCCAGTTTGCAGGAATTTCCCGTAGGCCTCCGGGTTTACAAATACATTGTCGAACACGGAGTGGCCCGCNNGCCTGCGCTTTGGGGAGATAGCTCATGTCGACGCCCGAGCTCAGAAACACCCACTCGCGATAGTGCGAGGGAAACAGCAGTCGGCCGTCTTTTGAGTAGGCCGGCGCATTCGACGATCCAGCCTGTGCAGCGGGCGGCGCAGTTCCGGCGGAGGTTTGAGGACGCGGGCCAGCCGCAAGACATAGAAGCAGAAGTAGACCACCTGCGGGCAAGGTGAGTTTCAAAAGCATTGGGAGCTCCTGTGCTGCTTCAGATACGCGCGCGTACCGCGTGCGGTTCCGCAGGGTGGAAAGCAGTCCCGCAGAATCGCTGCCCGCGCGATGGTGAATGTCCATGCTACGCGATTGATGGGTAATTTGCCGCTAGGGATGCGTCTGCCCGCCCTCGACCACCTCTAGCCCATGCTTGACGAGAGTCATGATGGAAGCCAGGCTCTCCTCCGCGCCTCGGCGGCTGCCGGGCAGGTTGACAATCAAGGTGCTTCCTTTCAGGCCCGCCACTCCCCGGGATAACCATGCAAAAGGATTACGTTGCGCACCATTGAATCGCATCGCTTCGGCCAGCCCCGGAGCTTCGCGATCGATCACCCGCAGAGTAGCCTCCGGCGTGCGGTCGCGCGGGCCCAGCCCGGTGCCGCCCACGGTAAGCACTAAAGCTGCGCCCTGCCCGCTCAACTGCTCGAGCCTGGCTGCAATCGCGTCTTCCTCATCCGCAACCAGCCCCATCCAAACCTCGGCGCTGCTCCATTGCTGCCTCAGCAGCGCAACCACCGCCGGACCCGCCGTGTCTTCAAGCAGGCCCTGCGAGCACCGGTCGGAAACCGTAAGAACTGCAACAAGCATAGGCATGATTGTAGTGTCTAAGGCGCTGACGGCACGTTGCCCGGCAGCTCCTTGATCGTGTGCAGCCAGATTTCCACGCTTTGCGGCCAGGTGGTCACCGGCAGCGCGGTGCGGCGCAAACCGTAACCGTGGCCGCCCTGGGAATAAATGTGCAGCTCCGCCGGCACCTTGGCATTCTTGAGCGCAAGAAAGTACACGACGGCGTTCTCCACATGCACCGGATCGTCCTCGGCCTGCACGATGAAGGTGGGCGGTGTGTTCCCCGTGGGATTGATCTCCGGGTTAGGCTCAAAGTTTTTTTCCGCCAGCGCCAGGTAGCCGGGATAAACTACCACGGCAAAATCCGGCCGGCAACTCAATGGGTCCGCGCCGTCGATTGGGTCGTAAAGGCGCTTGTCGAAATGGGTACTAAGAGCGGCAGCCAGATGCGCTCCCGCTGAGAAGCCAAGCACGCCGATGCGGTTGGGATCGATGTGCCACTCAGCCGCGTGCTGACGAACCAGACCGAGCGAGCGCTGTGCATCCTGCAGGGCTGCTGCGGACTTGGGATAAGGCCCGGTATTAGGCACGCGATATTTGAGCAGCACGCAGGTGATGCCGTCCGCGTTGAGCCAGTCGCAAACCTCGGTGCCTTCCAGATCGATAGCCAGGATGTTGTAACCACCTCCGGGAAACACCACTACGGCCGCGCCTGTATTTTTGTCGGGTTGGGGCGAGTAGAGCGTGAGCGTCGGCACGGACACGTTCCCCAGGCGCACCAGAGGCTTGCCCGCAATCAGGTTGTCTTTGGCCGTGGTCGTGTCAGTCTCAGCAGGCGGATTGGTCGCAGCTCCCGGCGCACTTCCGGGCCAAACCTGCAAAGTGAGATGTCCCGGCGCGGGCGGCCAGCCGGAAAGTTGTGCCACGGCGCTCGCGGAAAATGCCATTGCCGTCGCCAGAAAAATAAATGCGCGTTTGTTCATCATCCACGTCCCTCCGTCAAAAAGTTCGCAGCGATGATTGCAGCCCAAGGCTCGATCGTGCAAATCGAGTCCAGCCGTTATTTGCGCACTGGCATCAGCGGTTCCGGCTCCGCGGTTGAAGCGCCTGCTTCTAATGACCCGCGCCTATCAAGGCCATCCTGCGCCGGGTGGCCATTCACGCCGGCACTCTGCGGAATCAACAGGGTCAGCGCCTGAGGAACGATTTCGATTCGCACCGGCAACGAGCCGAGCAATTCCCCATCTGCCTCCACGAACACCTGTTCCGCGGAGCCTTCGCGAGCGCCGCACTCTACTGAAATGGCGTCCAGCAATTCAACCTCGCGGGCAAAGGTTTGCCGCCCAAACAGAACGGCCAGCACAAACAGCATGTAGTGCACGCGGCTGCGCGTCTTGAAGGCCAGCAAAGAAAGGCTGTCCTTATGCAGTGAGGCGCCGGGCGCCAGCTTATGCAGCACACCGCCAAAATCGCCAATGCGCACGGCCAGCAGCTGCGACACATCTTCCTTGCGTGTCTTGCGACTCAAGCGATCCACAAAAGCCACGTTGAAGAGCGGAAACGAGTGCGTCGCCCATACCCGCAGGCCCTGCACCATATACAAGACATACCCAAACCGCCGCTTCAGTCGGGCGTCAAGCCGGGACATGAACAGCGCGTCCGCGCCCACCCCCGCGGCTACGGTGAAATAGCGCGAGCGCGAAACTCCCTCGCTGTCGCGGTAAAAAATCTGGCCCACGGGCACGCGTACCGGCGTCGCGGCAAGCAGCTTCTCGATTGCTCCGGCCGGCGTTGGGCCCAGCCCGAGATCCGCCGCCAGCGCATTGGCCGTGCCCAGCGGCACCACCCCCAGCGCCATCTGCGTCCCCACCAATCCCTGCATAATTTCATGCACGGTGCCATCGCCGCCGCACGCCAGGATGGTGTCGTAGCCCAGGCCAACCGCCGCCAGTGCCAGAGCTCCCGCTCTCCCCGGCGCATTGGTCTCAAAAGCATCGGCGTGAACGCCCGCGGAGCGAAGCACGGCAAGCGCATCGTCAATCACCGCCCTCCGCTTTGGGGAATCCTGACCTGAAGCCGGATTGTAGATCAGCGCGACGCGGTCCATCACCAATTCCACCGGGAAAGCCCACTGGGCTCTTTTCGGAGCGCCCACGGGAGTTCCCTGTTATTCTCGCATGTCGCAACTGACCCATGGATGCACAGACGCCCGCAATTTCTCCGGCCTCGTTCCGGCCCACGTGCAGCATCCCGGCAAAATCTAATTCGAGAAGGATGAGCTGCAAATCCAGCCAACGATCGTCCCACGTCTCGAGGGTGGGAATTGACGGAACCGTGACGCTTCATGCCCGCTTCCGATAGACTTTGTTCCGAACCTCAATGCAGGCCCCATCGGTCCGGGAGCCATCTTTCATCTCGATCGAAGCGCTCAATGAGGGCGCGGAACCATGCAGGACGGGCGGCACGGATCTCCGGGCGCTGGTATGCGTCGCGGTTGACCGTTTAACGCAAAGCACAAAGGAGACCCCTTGCGCGCATTCACAAACTTTCTCTTTCCGGCCCTGGTCGGTCTGGCCATCCTCGGGCAAAGCAACCGCGCCTTTGGGCAGGCTGCCGCCAGCAATGAGTTGCCGCCTCCGCCCCACGTCAAACAGATCCACCTGAAACATTTGCTGGTGATTGGCCAGACCAGGGGCTTTGAGCACGACTCCGTCTCCTCGGCCATGGCTGCCATTTACAACATGGGCAAGCAGAGCGGATTGTGGGACACCACCATGCGCACGGACACCGAGTCGCTCACCAAGAAGGAACTGAAAAACAACGCGAAGAATCTCAACTATTTTGACGTTCTTGTGTTTGCCAGCACCACCGGCGAACTGGATATGGACGCCGGCCAAAAGCAGGACATGCTTTCCTTTATCCGGGAAGACGGCAAGGGTTTTGTTGGAATTCACGCCGCGCTTGATACAAATTACACCTGGCCGGAGTATGGAGAGATGATCGGCGGCTGGTTCGACCAGCATCCCTGGATGACCTTCAATGCGCCCATCGTCAACGAAGACCCTGATTTTCCAGCCGTGCGCCACTTGCCGCATGCATTCGTTAAATACGACGAGATCTATCAACCGAAGTCCTGGTCGCGGGACAAGGTAAACGTGCTGCTCAGCCTCGATCCGGCCCAGCTCGACTATGCCGATAATCCGCGCATCCACCGGGCTGACCACGACTTTCCCGTGGCCTGGAGCAAGCTCTACGGCAAAGGCCGCGTCTTCTACTCCACGCTTGGCCACACTGAAGAGTCCTGGGATGATCCCGACATCCGCACCATGTACTTCGAAGCGATCAAGTGGGCGCTTGGCATGAGCGAGGGGAGCACTGCCTCTCACCCTCGACCTGTTGCGCCCGCTCCGGTCCGTTGAGCCAGGAGCGGCAGCATGCTTCAACGCTTTGTCAAAGGCGCTCCGAGAGACTCCGTCGCCGGTGCTGACGAAGGCTGTCTCGCGGCCAGAGACACATGGGCCGCCGATGCCGCCTTTTCCTGCGCGATGGCGCTCAGCATTTCGCTGTTGTCAGAGTACTTGAAGCTAACCAGGTCCCGCGCCCTCGCTTCGCGCTCTTCAACGCGTGCGAGAATGAGCAGATCGCTCTTGTTCACTGGGTGGAGACCCTTGCTCTCAAGCAAAGCTTCTATCTCGAAGGCATGAAGCGAGTCCTTTTCGGGAACGGTCTTGAGATACTCAATGACCTTGCCCGCGGCGTTTTCGCCATCATGGCGCGCGATGCCGACCAATCCTGTGCTGGCGCGCCTGGCCCAGCCCGCAACATAATATCCATCAAGCGCTTTGCTGGTGCTCGGATCCCACATCTCGTACACAGGCTCTGATGGCACCGGCTCCGACGGCGACTCGAAAATTGGCTTTGTGGCATAGCCATCCGGCCCCATCGGCATTCCCAGTCCCGGATCCTGTTTGTCTCCGATGGCGAAGATCAAGGTGTCCACATCCAGAACGGCTGTCGTATCGGTAGCCTTCGCTGCTGTAGTGCCGTCGCCGCGCAACACCAGATCGTTTTCCGTCACCACTAACTGCCTGATTCTGCCATCCGGTCCCACGACGATCTCTTTAGGCGAGCAGAGAAAGCGGAAGGTAAGCTTCGGCGCGGCCTGGACAAGATCGTCCTTCCGCATGCCAGGAAACGTCGCATCGCCGATCTTCTCCACCGACACATCCTGATCGCAGGCAACGCAACGCGCTTTCACGCGATCCAGCTCCTGAATAAATTCGTCGCGATCCATGTGACCTTCAACGTGGCCAAGTTCCTTCCGATCGAACTTGGCTTCGTACGGTCCGCGGCGAGCCACCACGATGACCTCTTCAGTTCGCCGACCCGGGCTATCCTCGAGCAGCCATCGCATGATATCGGCCGCCACGTTTCCCATTCCCACCACGGCGATGCGTTTGCCGGTGGAGAAGTCCTCTGACGCGTAAGGAGGCAGTTGATTGTAGTGATAGACGAAGTCTTTGGCGGAATAAACTCCCTTGGCGTTCTCACCGGAAAGATTGAGCTTGTTATAGCCCTGCGCTCCGGACGTAACCACCAGTGCCGATGGCGCCAGCGCCTTGAGTTCGTCCAGCGTAACGTCGTATGCGGAGCCGATCTTCACGTTGCCGAAGTAGTGAAGATTGGGGAGCGAAAGCACCCGGGAAAACTGCTTGCGCAAGCCGGCCTTCATGGTCGTCTTCACCGGGTAAATTCCATACTCGGCAAGTCCACCCGGTTTAATATCTCGATTGAAAAGGAAAACCTCATGCCCCGCCAAGGCTATCTTCTGTGCGGCGAACAGTCCGGCGGGACCGGCTCCCACTACGAATACGCTCTTCAAAACTCCTCCTGTAACGATTCCAAAATTGCTGCACCCCGGCGGGCCGTCTCGCTCTCCACGTGGGGAACCCATGCGTTAGATGCAGAAACGTGTCCGTAATATTCAGTTGCTCCTGGCCATAGCTCCTGGCCATAGCTCTTTGCCGAGCCGCGGCTTGAATGATCCATAAATGCCCGGACTCAGTGTCCGGGCATTCATGGGCGGTTCACCTGGTGCAGGAAACTTATACGTGGGCCAGAACGCCTTCTTCCTTCACCGACTTGGCGGTATGTTTTCCAGTGATGTCCAGCACAATGCGGCCATCAATCGTGCCGGCGTGCATCCGCTTGAAGATATTGTTGATGTCTTCGAGCTTCTCAGCCTTCGTGGTGGCGTGGACCAGACCCTCGCCGGCGAAAGAGAGCGCCTCGGCCAGATCCAGGCGTGTGCCCACGATGGAGCCGCGAATGGTCAAGGCCTTCAGCACCACTTCAAAAATGGGCAGTGGGAACGATCCGGGAGGCAGGCCGTTAAGAGCGATGGTCCCGCGAGCCCGCGTCATGCCAATGGCTTGCGCAAATGCGCCGGTAGAGACAGCCGTCACCAGCACTGCGTTGGCTCCGCCGATCTCCTTTTGGAAGAAGGCTGCGGGGTCCTGCTCTCTGGCGTTGACGGTGAGCTTTGCGCCGAGCTTGCGGGCAAGCGCGAGCTTCTCTGCGGAGACATCCACAGCCGCAACATGGAAGCCCATCGCTTTGGCATACTGCACAGCCAGGTGACCAAGACCGCCGACACCGGAGATGACAACCCAGTCGCCCGGCTTGGCATTGGTGGACTTCAGACCCTTGTACACCGTAACGCCGGCGCAGATGATCGGCGCCACTTCAATGAATCCCACGTTGGAGGGCAGATGAGCGACATAGTTCGGATCGGCCACTGCATATTCCGCGTAGCCGCCGTTCTTGGTGTAGCC
>PMOF01000129.1 GCA_003162495.1 Acidobacteriaceae bacterium | reverse complement strand
TAAACCTCACTTGCAAATTCACTAGTCTGCCGCCGCATCTGCCAACTCTGCCGTCTGATGCAGTTCAAGTTCCCGGAGCGCGGGACTATAGCGGCCCAGCGTTCCGGAAGTGAACAGGCCATCGTGCGCAGGCGCGATCAAGCTCGGCCGCTCCTCGATCAATTCTGAAACCGGCACGAAACCGGGCTCGGTGCGCGAATCGTTTCCACTGAAAAGATTGAGCCGGTCAAGCGTGTATCCCGACACCAGCCGCTCGATCTCGTCCAGCAACGCAAGCGGATCGAAGGGGCTGAGTTTCGGTTCCAGGTTGTTGGCCGCAAGCCACACGGAATGCTGATCGGCCTCGCCGGATTGCGCGCCGCGCGACTGGCCCAGATCGGCCGTCACATTGCCTTTGCCAAACGGCACCAGGGTTTTCACGTCCACACCCATCGCGCCGGCCAGCCGAACCAGAATCTCGAAGTCCGGTTTCACGCCCGCGCGATCGGCCGCCTTCTTCACCAGTTGCAAATCGCCAAAGGTGTTGGTCACCGTGCCGCTTTTCTCATAAAGGCTGGCCGCCGGGAACACCACGTCCGCCAGAGCCGCAGTCTCGGTAAGAAAAATATCCTGCACAATGACAAACGTGTTCTCAAGGCTCGCGGGGTCAACGCCCAGCGCAGCCACCGGATTGGCGCCCACAACCAGCAGCGCTCCCAGCTCGCCTGTGCCCGCCGCGTCGAACATCTCCGCAAGCGTTCGGCCGCGCGTTGGCGAGAGATTGGGATATTCCTGGAATGCGCCTGGCGCGCTGACCGGCACATACCCTGGCAGCAGGTCGGGGAACAGTCCCATATCGGCCGCGCCGCGCGAGTTGGCGTGGTCGCCCAGCAAAGCAAAGCGAACATTGCTGCGCTTCAATCCCCACGCCACCAGCGCCTCTGCATCGTGCCCGCGAAATTCCTGGCCAAAGATCACAACCAGCGATTCTTCGGCCATCAAGGCCTTGCTGAAATCGGTTTGGCCGGCATCCAGCGGGGCTACAAAATTCTTGTATCCGCCCACAGGCAGCCTGTGCGTGGCCGCGGCCTGCCGCTCCAGCTTGATGGGCCTGGCATTGGCAACGTACAGACGCGCGTGATTCAGCCGGACATTGGTGCGCAGGTTCCAGGCCAGCAGCGGATGTTCCTGGGTTGGATCGCCGCCGATCAGCAGGATCGCCGGAGCAGTTGCAATTGCGCGCAAGCTCGCGGTCTTGTCCTTATGCCCGGCCAGTGCGCGCGCAAAAGCCGCATAGTCGGTGCTGCGTTCGTGGTCAATGTTGTTGGTGTGAAGAACGATCCGAGCAAATTTCTGCAGAAGATAATTCTCTTCGTTCGTCGTTTGATTCGAGCCAATTACTCCGATGGCCGCGCCGCCCGCCGCCGGTCCGGATTGTCTGTCCCGAATCTCTTTCAGCTTGGCGCCCGCTGTACGCAGAGCGTGCTCCCACGTGGCCGGTTCCAGCTTGCCCGCCCCATTGCGCACCATCGGAGTTGAAAGCCGCTCGGGATTCTCGACAAAGTCAAAGCCGAAGCGGCCCTTGGCGCACAAAAAATCGCCATTGATGCCGCTCTTGTCGCGATTGTCCGCGCGCACAATTTCAGAACCGTCATTGGCCTGCCGCACCCCCAGCGTCACCTTGCACCCGTCTGCGCAATGGGTGCACACCGTCGACACGTGATTCATCTCCCACGGCCGCGTTTTGTAGCGATAGCTGCCGCTAGTCAGCGCGCCCACCGGGCACACGTCGATGCACATGCCGCATTGCTCGCAGTCGAGTTGATTGAGTTGGCCGTCCGGGCCTTCGCTGTTCGGCGCAATCACTGAACTCACGCCCCGATTCTGCACTCCCAGCGCCCACACATCCATGCCCTCGCCGCACATGCGAATGCAGCGATAACAGAGAATGCAGCGCGGCCGGTCATAAAAAACCGCCGGCGACCACTGCTGTTCATCACGATGCTGTTTCGCTTCGGCGTAGAGGCTCTCGCCCGCGCCGTACTTGAACGTCATGTCCTGCAGTTCGCATTCGCCGCCCGCATCGCACACCGGGCAGTCGAGGGGATGATTGCCAAGCAGCAGTTCGATGGTCGCCTTGCGCGCCTGCGCTATCTCCGGCGACTCGGTCACAAATACCTGGCCTTCGGCGACCGTAGTGGTGCAAGCCGTCTGCAGCTTGGGCACTTTTTCCTGGCGCACCACGCACATGCGGCAAGCCGCCTGCAGCGAGAGGCCGGGATAGTAGCAGAACGCCGGAATCTCGATGCCCGCCTTGCGGCAAGCCTCAATCAGCAGCATCCCCGCCGGGGCCATCAGTTTTTTTCCATCGACTGTAAAGGTTACGTGTGCCATAAGTTGCCTAATTCCGCCTTGGTCTTCGATCCATGACCACGCTCACAGATTCCTTCACGATCTCTCTAAAGAGCGCCTCGTGAGCTTCAATATCGCCTAGGCTTAACCCCCAAAATCGAAATTTATCCTTGTTCGCTGCGGTTGTTGGTTCCAGCGGTTCCGGTGTGAATTTCTCCTCCTCTGCTTTTTTGCGGAGATCTGTTGACCGAATGAAGAAGCTAACGCGATCTGATCTCTTCCCGACCCTGACAGCGTTGCTGTTTGGACCGGATCCAATTTTCAGGGCAATGTAACCACCATTCTCCCTCTGCTCAAGGACTCCATCGCTCAGGTGTACGATCCGGGCAGCGATTTTCAAACGATCTTCTCTGGTCATTTCGCTTTTCAAGATACCTGATGGCAGCGGAAGAGGTACAACCGGCCTGGGCATCGGTTCGATTTTGACTACCTTACCTTCGCGCATCATTTCTTCCTTCTTGTCTAACTCCTTCATTCGAGCAGCTGTATCTTCCGTCATCCCGTCCCCCTTAAATCACGGCCAGTTCAACATGCTTCGCAAACGGGCACGCCTTCCCATTCAAATGATCTTCAAACTCCTTGCGAAATTTTTTCACGAACGCAATCGTTGGCATCGCGGCCGCATCGCCCAACGGACAAAACGTCCGCCCCAACATGTTCTCGGCAAGATACTGAATGTTGTCAATGTCCTTGGCCACGCCAAATCCAGCGTGGAGCCGCGTGAGCGATTTCTTCAGCCAGTCCGTGCCCTCGCGGCAGGGAATGCACCAGCCGCAGCTCTCGTGCTGATAAAAACTCATGGTCCGCAGCGCGAACTCGACCATGCAGGTCTGGTCGTCGATCACCACAACCCCGCCAGAGCCCAGCATCGATCCCGCCTTGCCCACCTGGTCGAAGTCCATCCCCAGCGTTTCAATCTCCGCCGGCAGCAGCACCGGCGTCGAGGAGCCGCCGGGCACCACGGCCTTCAGCGTGCGTCCGCCGCGAATGCCGCCGGCCACCTCGTAAATCATCTTTTTCAGGTTGTAGCCCATCGGCAA
>PMOF01000095.1 GCA_003162495.1 Acidobacteriaceae bacterium | reverse complement strand
ACCACGCAGGCCAACCACAAGCGCAATATGCGCGATGCCGAGGTGGAGGTGCTGGACGCGGAGAAGTGGGCGTCGCTGGCGTGGCTGGATGGGCGTGCCTATCCTGGGAGTGAGTTGACGGAAGACTGGAAGAAGGTGCTCTTCAATCAGTTCCACGATCTGGCGGCGGGGTCGGGGATCGGCATCATCTATAAGGATGCGCAGAAGGATTACGACGTGGTGCGCTGGTCGACGAATGAGATTTCGAGCGGGGCGCTGGAGACGGTGGGCGAAAGGATCGATACAGCCGGCTCAGGGATTCCGGTTGTGGTTTACAACCCGCTGGGATGGGCGCGCTCGGGTGATGTGCAAGTGAAGGTGCAGATGCCTGAGACAACTGGGGTACTTCTGTTTATTGAAGGTGCGACAAAGGACACGCGGGTTCCGCTTAGCTCAAACGTTGACGCGAAGACCGGCGTCGCTGAGCTAACGTTTCATGTTTCGGATGTACCGGCGCTTGGATACAAGGTGGTTCGGGTTGTCGCGGAGAAGAGCGGGATTGGAGCGAGCATCGGTGGAACTCCTTCGACAGCGGATACACTCGCGCTCGATGGAAAGAACCTAACCGTCAAGGTCAACAGGAAGACCGGTTGCATAACCAGCCTGGAGTTGAGAGATGCAAACGGACAGAACCGATTTGAGACGCTCGCGCCGGGTGCCTGCGGTAATGAACTCCAGGCCTTCAAAGATACGCCAAAGGATTACGACGCCTGGAACATTGACCCTGGAACGCTGGATGCGGATCCAACGCTGATCGATAAAGCCGATTCTGTCGAACTGCTCGGCCAGGGAACAATCAATGGAATACTGGCCCCCAAAATTCGAGTTGTCCGCACTTGGCAGAATTCAAAATTTGTTCAGACCATCAGCATTCCGAAAGACTCGAGGATTGTTGACATCGACAACGAGATCGACTGGCATGAGACGCATGTGCTGCTGAAGGCGGCGTTTCCGCTGGCGGCTTCGGGGCCGTTCGCTACTTACGAGATTCCTTACGGATCGATTGAGCGGCCGACGACTCGGAACAACTCTTGGGAGAAGGCGCAGTTTGAGGTTCCTGCCATGCGCTGGGCCGATTTAGGCGATGGAAAACATGGCCTGAGCATCATCAACAATTCGAAGTATGGTTACGACGCGGCGGGCAACACGCTGCGGCTTACGCTGCTGCGGTCGCCGAAGTGGCCCGACCCGGACGCCGACATGGGCCACCATCACTTCCACTACGCGCTCTACCCGCATGCGGGCACATGGAAGGATGCGCTCACGGTGCGGCATGGTTACGAATACAACTATCCGCTGACTGCGGTGGTGACCACGGCGCACGCGGGGCCGCTGCCCGCTGAGCACTCGTTTGCGTCGGTCTCGCCGGAGAATGTGGTGCTGACCGCGGTGAAAAAAGCGGAAGATGCGAAGGGCCTCATCTTCCGTGTTTATGAATGGGCAGGCAAGGATTCGACGGTCGAGTTTCATGTACCACCGGGAGCGACTGGGGCAACAGTCACCAACCTGATGGAGACGCCGGAGGGAAGCCCGCTGGAGGTGACCGGCGATGTGGTGAAGGCGCCGATCAAGCCTTACGAGATTCTGACCATCCGCGTGGATTATCCCAACGGAGGGCCGAAGCAGTAGGGCTGTTGCGAACTGGGCTCGGCCTCGATCCGGACTTCGTTGGGATGTGATCTTGGCCGCGGTCCGGCATTCGCCGCGCCCTGGACCGTCATCGATCCAATACAATGGGATGTGGGAGCACGAATCATGGCGCACACCGTATTTTGCGTTCGCAACAAGAAGGAGATGGAGGGTCTGGACGAGCCGCCCTTCGACTCGGAGTTTGGTCAAAAAATATTCAAGAACGTCTCCAAGGCAGCCTGGGGCGAGTGGGTTGAGCGGCAAAAGATGCTGTTGAATGAATACCGCCTTCAGCCCTGGACCCCACAGGCGCAGCAATTTCTTGTGGAGCAGATGGAAGAGTTCTTTTTTGGCACAGGCTCGGCGCTCCCCTCGGAATACGTGCCGCCCTCGCACTAAAAAGCTCACAATAGCTGACAATCCGCATCGAAAGCCCCTTCCGTCGAGCCGCAGCGGCAGGAGGTTTCGGCATCGCGCCCAGTTCCACTGGTAGAATGGAAATTGCCGCACTGTGTGGCATTTCGCCACCGTGGCGCCTCCCAACCTCCATAGCCCCCCAGTCTCGAAAAAAGGGTGGCCTGAACAAAAAAGGAAAATCTCCCTGTGACGCAGACGATACGCAATATCGCCATCATTGCCCATGTTGACCACGGTAAGACGACGCTGGTAGACGCCATGCTGCGGCAGTCGGGGACGTTCCGCGCCAATGAGCAGGTGGCCGACCGGGTGATGGACTCGAACGAGCTGGAGCGGGAGCGCGGCATCACCATCCTGGCCAAGAACACGGCTATCAATTTTGCCGGCGGCAAAATCAACATTGTGGACACGCCGGGCCACGCGGACTTTGGCGGCGAAGTGGAACGCGCGTTGAAAATGGTGGATGGCGTGATGCTGCTGGTAGACGCTGCCGAGGGTCCGCTGCCGCAAACCCGCTACGTGCTGGCCAAGGCGCTTGAGGCCAAGCTGCTGCCGATCGTGGTGATCAACAAAATCGACCGCCCCGACGCCCGGCCGCAGGAAGTGCTCGACGAGATTTACGACTTGTTCATCGATCTGGATGCGGAAGAGTCGCAACTTGATTTTCCGGTGCTCTACGCGGTGGCCAAGGCGGGCACGGCCACGCTTGATCTGGCCACTCCCGGCGTCGATCTGCAGCCGCTGTTTGAGACCATCGTGTCCACTATTCCGGCGGCCACCGGCGACGCGGAAGGCACCTTGCAGATTCTGGTCACCAACCTGGATTACTCAGAATATTTTGGCCGCATCGCCATTTGCCGAGTCTTTCAGGGAACCCTGCATGCCGGCGACGACGTGACCATTTCGAAACGCGACGGCACGCTGCAGAAAACGCGCATCACCAAGCTCTTCACCTTCAATGGCCTCAAGCGGACAGAAACCACTGAGACCACCATGGGCGACATTATCGCCGTGGCCGGCGTGGAAGGCATCACCATCGGCGAGACGATTACCAGCGTCGAAAATCCATCGCCGCTGCCGCTGATCGTAATCGACGAGCCGACCATCGCCATCCAGTTCAGCGTCAACAATTCGCCGTTTGCAGGGCGCGAAGGCCAATACGTGACCAGCCGCAACCTGCGCGAGCGGCTGGAAAAAGAGCTGCTGACCAACGTCAGCATTCGCGTGGAAGATACCGGCTCGCCGGACAGCTTTAAAGTGCTGGGCCGGGGCGAACTGCAGCTCGCGATCCTGATCGAGATGATGCGCCGTGAAAGCTTTGAGCTGATGGCGGGGCGGCCAGAGATCGTGACCAAGATGGTGGACGGCGTGCGCATGGAGCCGGTGGAGCACCTCACCGTCGACGTGCCTGAACAGCACACCGGCGTGGTGATTGAAAAGCTGGGACCGCGCAAGGGCGAGATGACCAAGATGCACAATCATGGCTCGGGCCGCGTGCGCATGGAGTTTCGCGTACCCAGTCGAGGGCTGATCGGGTTGCGGAGCGAAATGCTCACCGAGACTCGCGGCACCATCGTGATGAACGCGCTGTTCGATGGCTACATGCCCTACCAGGGCGACATTCCGCAGCGGCCCACGGGCGCGCTGATTGCCGATCGCCAGGGGCCCACGACGACCTATTCACTGAATGGCTTGCAGGAGCGCGGCATTCTCTTTGTGGGAGCCGGCGTGGAAGTGTATGAAGGCATGATCGTCGGCGAGCACTCCCGCGACAACGACCTCGACGTGAACGTGGTCCGCGAAAAGAAGATGACCAACATGCGCGCATCCAGCGCGGATGAAGCCATCCGGCTGGTGCCTGTGCGGGCGCTCAACCTGGAGCAGGCCATTGAGTTCATCGCAGAGGACGAGATGGTCGAAGTCACGCCCAAGTCGCTGCGCTTGCGCAAGAAGGTTCTGCAACAGAATCGGCGGCCCAAGCGGTGGGAAAAGGGCCAGCAGGCGAGTTAAGACGGACCATCGTACAAATGCAGCTACGTGTCAGTGATACCAGCTAATCGTCGTTAATCAAATGCAGGCTGGGGAGCATTCGCTGATGCAAGACGCGGCTGATGAAGACGCCGTACTGGGTCGCTCGGTAAAGGATAATGTGCTTCCGATGCTCGATGCGTCGGTATCCTGGGTGAATTCGATTGCAGGAGCGGCCCATTTGAGGAGCTTTGGCAAGCTGATTGAAGCACGCTTCCAAGCTGTCGAGATAACGCTGGGCCTGCTCCTGACCCCAGGCGTCCACGGTGTAATCGGCAATATCCATCAGATCGAGACGGGCCAGCTTCGAAAGTTGGTAGGCGGGCAATGGTCACGCTTTGCCGGTCGCCCGTGCGCGCTCCCGAACGCGATCGCGCAACTCGCCAAAAACATCCCCTTGGGCAGCTCCACTTTGTTCGCCTGCCAATACGGCCGAGCGCAAGGCGTCCAGCTTGGCCTTATCTTCCTTTTCAAACTTCTCCAGCGCGCGCAAGCCCGCACGCAACACTTCGCTTGCGTTCGCGTAGTGACCGCGCTTGATTCTGCTGTCGACAAACTTGTCCATCTGCGGTGTAAGGTTGATATTGCGCGTCGGCATCACTTACCTCTATTCCAGTCATGTTAGCCCGAATGGCAATAGTTGGCAAGATCGTCATTCTGCGGATCCCTAAGGAACACTAGGCAAGCCGCCGCTTTGCATCCAGCACTCGCTCCAGCGCTTCATTTGCAGTGGCGCCGGTCGCCGACAGGTGGCCCATCTTTCGGCCCGCGCGCGGGGAGTGCTTCTGGTACAGATGCAATCGCACCCCGGGCACGGCCAGCGCGGCGGCAAAGTTTGGTTCACCTGCATCGCTTAGCCACAGGTCGCCCAGCAGGTTGACGATCGCGGCCGGAGTGATCAACGCAGTATCGCCGAGCGGAAGATTGCACACCGCGCGCACGTGCTGTTCAAACTGGCTGGTCACGCAGCCGCGCTCGCTTTGGTGATAGCTATTGTGCGGACGCGGCGCAAGCTCGTTCACCAGCAATTCACCTTGCCTGGTGACGAACAGTTCGACGCACAGCAAACCTTCCAGCCGAAGGCGCTCGATGATTGCCGCGGCCAGTGCCTGCGCTTTCGATTCCAGTTGCGCGGG
>PMOF01000295.1:2648-4503 GCA_003162495.1 Acidobacteriaceae bacterium | reverse complement strand
ATCAACAACGCGCTGGGGCAGGGATTGCTGGCCCGGCGCATGGGCAAGAAGCGCATTATCGCGGAGACTGGCGCGGGGCAGCATGGAGTGGCGACGGCCACGGTGTGCGCGCTGCTGGGCCTGGAATGCGTGATCTACATGGGCGATGTGGACATGGAGCGCCAGGAGCTGAACGTGCTGCGCATGCGTCTGCTGGGTGCGGAGGTGCGAGGGGTATCCGCCGGATCGAAGACGCTCAAGGACGCTATCAGCGAGGCCATGCGCGACTGGGTCACCAACGTTCGTACTACCTATTATCTGTTGGGCAGCGCGCTTGGTGCGCATCCGTACCCGACCATGGTGCGCGACTTCCATCGCGTCATCAGCATCGAGATGAAGGAACAGATTCTTGCGAAAGAGGGCCGGCTGCCGACGGCGGTGATTGCCTGCGTGGGCGGTGGGTCCAATGCGATCGGCGCGTTTTATGAGTTCATCCCTGATAAAAAAGTGCGACTGATCGGCGTGGAAGCCGGCGGACGCGGCACCGCCCTAGGCGAACATGCGGCGCGCTTCAGCGGCGGCTCGCCGGGTGTATTGCAGGGCACTTTTTCTTATGTGCTGCAGGATGAGAACGGGCAGATCGCGCTGACCCATTCGGTCTCGGCTGGATTGGACTATGCGTCGATCGGCCCGGAACACGCGGCATTGCACGACTCGGGACGCGCGGAATACGTGTCACAGGATGATGCGGCGGCCCTGGACTCGGTGGTGAAGCTGGCGCGCACTGAGGGAATTCTGCCGGCGCTCGAAAGCGCGCATGCTGTCGCCGAGTGTTTGCGGCTTGCTCCAACGATGGCTGCCCATGACATACTGGTGGTGAATCTCTCAGGACGCGGCGATAAGGATATGGGCATTCTTGCCCGCGAGTTGAAGCTTTAGCCACCTGCGGTGGGGCAGACGCTCGCGTGAGGCTCGCACCGATGTCGCGGCACCCGGCGAGTTGAAGGTTTAGCCGTTTTCAGGAATTGATTCATTCCCATGTCTCAAAATCGAGACATGGGGTACACGCAGTGGTTTCCAATGGCGATTCTCTTTGAACATAAACCCGGGCTGGTCGTGTATCTGACGGCCGGCGATCCCGACCTTGCCGCCACGCGCGCCATTGCGATTGCGGCCATTGACGCGGGCGCGGCGGTGATCGAGCTGGGCGTACCGTTCAGCGATCCACTCGCTGATGGGCCGGTGATTCAGAGAGCGAGCCAGCGGGCCGTGGCGCGGGGAACGCGGCTCAAGGATGTGCTGGCGTTGGCTGCGGAAATTCGCGCAGCGCGGCCCGCTGCGGGGCTGGTCATTTTTACCTACCTGAATCCTATTTTGAGCTACGGACTTCGCAAATTTTCCGACGACGCCGCAGCTGCCGGCGCGGATGGCGTGCTGGTGACCGATTTGATTGTGGAAGAGGCGGCCGAATACCTGGCCGAGATGGAGCGCGTGAAGCTTGCGCCGATTTTTCTGGCTGCACCCACCAGCCCCGACGAAAGGCTTGAAGCGATTGCGAAACACTCCAAGGGCTTTATTTACGCCATTTCTCGCGTGGGCATTACCGGCACGCAGCAGAGCCTGACGGCCGATGCAGCAGCGCTGGTCGAGCGCATTCGGCGATGGACCCAGCTGCCGATAGCCGTGGGGTTCGGCATCTCCAACGCGGACCACGTGGCGCAAGTGGCGAAGTTCGCGGATGCCGCGGTGATTGGCAGCGCGATTGTGGAGTTGATCGAACGATCGACTTCCGAGACCGGGGCCCCCGCGGACGGGTCTTCGTCCGCGAGGTGGGAGGCGGCGCCGGGCGCAGTCGCTCGATTTATCAAGGGCCTGC
>PMOF01000295.1:0-2586 GCA_003162495.1 Acidobacteriaceae bacterium | reverse complement strand
AACAGATTGATGCTCTGGACCGGCAGCTCGTGGAGCTGCTGAGTGAGCGGGCGCGCGCCGCGTTGCAGATTGGTCACCTCAAGGTGGCCACATCGCTGCCGGTCTACGAGCCTGGGCGCGAAAAGGTGATCTACGCCAACGTGCGCGCGGCCAACAAGGGCCCCTTGCCGGACATCGAGCTTACGCATATCTACGAGCGCATCATCGACGTGATGCGTGCCCTGCAGAGGGACGAGTTGGCATCGGAGAGGAACGCCCTGGCGCAAACGCCGGGCCAAGGTACAGGCGCGCAGCAACCCCAGCGACAAGGACCCGTCGCTGGGGACCCCTGCGAGACGCCCGAGACAGGGAAAGAGCAATGATTGTAGCCATGCAGGAGAAAGCCACCGAAGACCAGATCGACGCAGTGATCGATGCCATGGTGGAAGCGGGCGTGAATGTTCATCGCACCACCGGAGCGACGCAATCCATCCTGGCCGGCGTGGGACCGACCGCGAATCTGGATCTCACGAAGTTTGAACTTTTACCGGGCGTGCTCTATGTTCACCGGATCAGTTCGCCATACAAGCTGGCCGGACGCGTGTTTCGTCCGGAAGGTACGGTGGTGGAGTTTCGGAACGGCGTGAAAGTGGGCGGCGAACACGTCGCAGTGATGGCCGGCCCGTGCTCGATAGAAAATCGTGAGCAGATGTTCGAGACCGCAGCGCGCGTGAAGGCAAGCGGCGCCGGCTTTCTGCGCGGAGGCGCCTTCAAGCCGCGCAGTTCTCCTTACGCGTTTCAGGGGATGGGCATTCCGGGACTGAAGTTGATGCGGGAGGCTGCCGACGCGCACGGACTGCTGACGGTGAGCGAGGTGATGGAGATCTCGCAGATTGAACCGATGCTGCCCTACATCGATCTTTTCCAGGTGGGCGCGCGCAACATGCAAAACTTCAACCTTTTGCGCGAGCTTGGCCAGGCGCGCAAGCCTGTGCTGCTGAAGCGTGGCATTGCCGCCACCATTGAAGAGCTGCTGCTGTCGAGCGAGTACATTATGGCCGGCGGCAACTACGATGTGATCCTGTGCGAGCGCGGCATTCGCACTTACGAGACCGCGACGCGCAACACCATGGACATTTCAGCCATTCCGGTGGTGCACAAGCTTTCGCATTTGCCCATTGTGGGCGACCCTTCGCACGGCACCGGCCGCCGCGACCTGGTTGGCCCCATGGCGCGGGCCGCGGTGGCCGCCGGCGCCGATGCAATTCTCGTCGAGGTTCATCCCAACGCCGACAAGGCCGCCTCCGACGCGGCGCAGACGCTCTACCTGGAGCAATTTGAAGCGCTGATGGGCGAGCTGAAGGTGATTGCGACGGCGGTTGGACGGACACTCTAGAGGAGCGAAGAAGGTCCGTATGATCGAGCGCATCGCCATCCTGGGCACGGGGCTGCTGGGCACATCGGCGGGCCTGGCGCTGCGCGCGGCGGGCTTCCGCGGCTCGATTACAGGATGGAACCGGGGCGCAGAAGGGGCACAGACCGCGCTCACAATGGGCGCAGTGGATGCGCTCGCGACCGATCCCTTGCAGGCCGCGCGGGAGAGCCAGGTGGTGCTGCTGGCTGTGCCCATCTACGCCACGCTCGACTGGATGGAGAAACTGGCCGGCGTGCTTGGGCCGGAGCACCTGGTGACCGACGTGGGCAGTACCAAGCGCCAGATTTCCGAGGCTGCCGGACGCCTGTTCAACCGGTTGGATCGCGCGGCATTTCTTCCCGGCCATCCCATGGCCGGCAAGGAACGGAGCGGCGCGGCGCTGGCCGATGCGGCGCTGTTTCGCGGCGCGGTGTGGCTGTTCACCGACGATCCGGCGGCAGAACGTTCGCCGCGCGCCGCCGCGCTGGTAAAGGCATGGCGGCAGTGGGTGGTTGCGATGGGATCAAAGACCATCGATCTGGAACCCGCGCGCCACGACGAACTGGTGGCGTGGGTCAGCCATCTGCCGCAGTTCGTGGCCACCGCGCTGAGCGCGGTGCTCGAAGAAGAAGTTGGCGACGCGCCGGAGCTGAAAGACGTAGGTGGCCGCGGCTTGCGTGAGATGACGCGGCTGGGCGCGAGCCCCTACTCCATGTGGCGGGACATCGCGCATACCAACACCGAGGCCGTGCAGGCGGCGCTCGAAACACTCGAACAGCGGCTGGCGCACCTGCGCGAAAACCTGCGCACGCCGGAGCTGCGCGATGAGTTTGAAAAGGCGAATCGGTTTCGGCGGGAGTAAGGGATTCGGGGTTCGGGCCTGTGGCTTCGTGGTCTCCCACACATTTCGCAAAAGACGCGAAATGGATGGGGCACCCGGCACCCGGCGGGAGTAGCGGGGTGCCCCGCATTTCGTATTTCAGAAGTGGGACTCACTCTTATTCCGCTTCGGTGACAGCTTCGATCGTTTCTTTGGCCGGGTCGAGGGAGTGGAAGCCTTCAGCCCGGGCGGCCTCAAGCAAGTGCGGCGAGGCGGAAACGAAGATGATTTCTGTCCCCTGGAACAGGTCGCGGGCCACCAGGGCGGCAGCGAGTTGCAGGGTGTCGGGCCAGCGCAGGGTGGTGCGGTCGAG
>PMOF01000017.1:5445-7078 GCA_003162495.1 Acidobacteriaceae bacterium | reverse complement strand
GGTTTAGGCCCATGGGCACTATGCGGAGCGGAGGGCTTGGGCCGGGCGGTTCACGCTCTGAGCGGTCGCCGCGCGGCGCAGGGCTGCGCGCTGGTCAGCCGGATCTGCCCAAGCGCAAGCCGAACTTGAGAAAGTTGTGGCCGGAGATCTGGGCGCTGGTTGCGCCGCGCAAGGGCCTGCTGCTGGCCGGGATGGGCTTGATGGTGCTGAACCGCGTGGCCGGCCTGGTGCTGCCCATCTCCTCCAAGCCGCTGCTGGATACGGTGCTTTCTCCGCTGCATCCGCGGCCCGATCTGCTGCCGCGCATTATCGCGCTGGTTTTCGGGGCCATGGTGGTGCAAGCCCTTACTTCTTTCTCGCTCACGCAATTGCTGTCGAAGGCCGGTCAGCGGCTGATTGCCGACATGCGACGCCAGGTGCAGCGGCATGTGGGGCTGCTTTCAGTGGCCTACTACGACGAGAATCGCACCGGCACGCTGGTGGCGCGCATCATGACCGACGTGGAAGGCGTGCGCAACCTGGTGGGCACCGGGCTGGTGGAGTTTGTGGGCGGCCTGTTGACCGCCGTGCTGGCGTTCTTCTTTCTGTTGCATCGCAGCGTTACGGTTACGCTGACGGTCTTTGTTGTGGTGGGCGCGTTTGTTTTCGTTTTGCAATATGCTTTCAAGGTCATACGGCCCATTTTTCGCGAGCGGGCCAAGATCAACGCCGAGGTCACGGGTCGGCTGACCGAGTCGCTGGGCGGGGTGCGGGTGATCAAGGGTTACCACGCCGAGGCGCGCGAGGCGCAAGTGTTTTCAGCCGGCGTGGACCGGCTGCTGAATAACGTGATGAAGTCGCTGACCATGACCAGCGTGCTGGGTTCGGCCTCAACTACGGTGCTGGGACTGGTATCGGCGATTGTGATGTACCTGGGCGGCCATCTGGTGCTGGGGAAGATGTGGACGGTCGGCTCTTACTTTCAATACAACATGTTTCTGGCGTTCATGGTGGCGCCGATCTTTCAGATCGTGAATATCGGGACGCAGTTGACCGAAGCATTTGCGGGGCTGGACCGCACTCACGAGATCATGTCGGAACTGGAAGAAAACCAGAGCCCCGAGCGCACGCTCAAGATGCCGCCCATCCGGGGCACGGTGCGCTTTGAGGATGTGGAGTTTGCCTACGACGCGGACAAGCCGGTGCTGCACGGGGTCAGCTTTTCGGCCGAGCCGGGCACGGTGACCGCGCTGGTGGGATCGTCGGGATCGGGCAAATCCACGATGATCAGCCTGCTGTGCGCTTTTCACACGCCGTCAAAGGGCCGCGTGGTGGTGGACGATTTCGACCTGTCGAAGGTGGATTTGAATACCTTCCGGTCGCAGCTGGGCGTGGTGTTGCAGGACTCGTTTCTTTTCGACGGAACGATTCGCGAGAACATTTTGTTTTCGAAGCCGGACGCGACCGAGGAGCAGTTTCTTTTTGCCTGCCGCACGGCGCGCGTGGATGAGTTTGCGGAACGCTACCCGGATGCCTACAACACCATTGTGGGCGAGCGCGGGGTGAAGCTCTCAGGCGGACAGCGGCAGCGGCTTTCCATTGCGCGTGCTCTGCTGGCTGAGCCGCGCATCCTGATTCTCGACGAGGCGACCAG
>PMOF01000017.1:0-5356 GCA_003162495.1 Acidobacteriaceae bacterium | reverse complement strand
CACGCCGAGCTGTTTGCGCTGGGCGGACGATACTACGACCTCTATACGCGGCAGCACGGACTGGAAGCGAATCTGTTTCTGGCGCCGGGCGAAGGGGATGCGGTGGAAGCGTAGGCTACGGTTTCGCGGGCGAGCCAGTCCATGTCGCTGAAGAGCACGCGGACTTTCTTTTCTGATGGCCTGGCTGGTTGGGTCTTCTTTTCTTTCGGAAAGTCGTCCGCGCAGTCCAGATTGGTCTCACGAAAAGAAAAATCGTCTCAGTACTTGACACGGAGTCTCTCCGCTCCGCAGACTGGTATAGAACCATAACGCGGAATCGAGGATCAGAATGCGAGACGCATCGCCGCATGGCACCTATAAAGTTCAAGCCCTGGACCGGGCTTTTGCCGTATTGGATCTGCTTGGAGAGAGCGAAATGCCGCTCGGATTGGCGCAGGTTGCGTCCTCTCTGCAACTGCATAAGAGCACGGCGCACCGCTTTCTGATGGTTTTGGAACACCACCGCATGGTGGAACGCACTACGAACGGCAAGTTCCGCCTGGGCCTGAGGCTGTTTGACCTCGGCAACCGGGCAATCGAGCAATATGATCTGCGCGACCGGGCNNGCGCGGGTGATTTACATCGACAAGATTGAGCCCGCCCGGTCGGTGCGCATGATTACCCGGATCGGGGCCAGCAACCCGGTGCATTGCACCTCGGTGGGGAAGGCGATGCTGGCGTTTCTTCCCGAGGAACGGGCCGCCGATATCGTACGGCGTACCCGTTTCGAACGATTCACGCACCGCACGATCGCCACTCCGGAGGCCCTGCGCATAGAGATGGAGAAGACGCGGAGGCGCGGCTACGCGGTGGATGACGAGGAGTTTGAGGAAGGGCTGAGGTGTATCGCCGTTCCGCTGCTGGATGGGCAACGCCTGCCTGTGGCCGCGGTGAGCATCTCCGGGCCCTCGTTCCGCGTGACCGCGCAAAAGCTGCCTGCCATTGCCAACCAGCTGCTGCAATGCGTGCGGGGCATCTCTGCGGATATGGGATACACTTCTTCCGCGCGTGCCAACCGGACAGCCTTGTCCGCATAGGGCGCGGCCTGGCCCGACAGGCGCAGAGGGCCGCACTTGCCGAATAGTCGGAATTAGAGCATTTTCGGAATGCACGTAGACTTTTTGAGAGCAGTGAAAGGTGGCTTGTTCTTGAGGAAAAAGCCACTCGAGTGTGTGCTTTCGGTCTATACCAATTCCGAAAATGCTTTAGGAAAGAAAAAGGGCTTGCAACGGAAAACCGTTGCAAGCCCCGATTTGTTCAGTGTGCTCCGATTTGGAAAGGGTTGAGTAGGCTGTTGTCCTGGTTTAGCTGGGCACCACCTGCACATAGAACGTCACGCTGTGCACGCGGGATCCGCTGACGGCCCAGAGAGTGATCGGGACGTTCTGGCGCGCAGCAGATGTTGTCGCCTTCAGCGTCAAGTTGACGACGCCGCTGACCAAACTCTGCTGGCTCAGGTAAGCGCTGACACCCGATGGCAAGCCGGTAACGCTGAAAGTCACCGTGCCGGCCCCGTAGGACTTCACATGTGCCGCGACAACCGCACCTGAGGTCGTCATCGTGAAGTTTTCGTAGTTTAAATCCACGACGAAGTCGGGAAAGCTTGGGTTGGGCACAGCGCAGGCAGCTGCCGGCGACGTGGATGCGGGCGCCCAGACAGAGCTGTAGTCCGTGCCCGTCGCACTATTAAAGCCGCTCAGAGTCACCATGTGGCCGTTATTAATGTCGAAGTTTGTCGGAGTGGTTGGGTCGTACCATCGATTGCCGCTGGAGTTGAGCGAATTGGCAAAATCCGACCAATCGGTTCCGCTCAGATAAGTTCCAAACACATTCTGGCCGCTGGAGGCATCTTCAAATGTATTGCCGCTGAGTACCATGCCGGTGGTAAACAAGCGGGTAGATGCGCCGGTTTGCCAATTGGTGATGACCTGGCCGCCGGCGGTGCCGGCAATAAATATCTCAGCCTGGTCCCAAAGTATCTTTGTCCCGCTGTTGTTGTAGAAGACGTTTCCGGTGATGGAAACCTTCTCCGATGTGAGGACGTCAACGCCCGTTGCGCTAGAGCAGAGATTACTGTCGGTAAGGGAAACCGGCCCTTCGTTCCGTTCGATTTGCAAGGCGGCCAAATCGTTTCCCGACAGCGTTGCCTTGTTGATGGTGATGTTCTCGTTATCGGTGTCAAACCACAGTCCCTGGGCCTGGTTGCCATAGGCAAACTGATTTTGCACATTGGCGGTGCGCATGCCCCACATCTTGGCGCCGCCCATGCCCCAGTTGTAGAGCGCGCCCTGAGCGCCGCGCCAGTTGTTGTAGTCGGTCTGATTGTAGCTGTACAGCGTGTCAGTATCTTTGATGGCTTGAAAGCCGACCCCCCCGTTGTAGCTGCCGATGGAGTTCTCCACCGTGACGTGGCTGCTGGAGCTTAAAGTCATTCCGCCCCAGTTGTTCCAGTTAGCCTGGATCGCATCGATGAGGATATTCGAGCTGTTGGTGATGTTGGCGCCGCTCGCGTTGGGGCAGGTTGCGGCGTGGCGCAAAACGAGTCCGCGAAGAACNNGTCCGTGCCGGACGGCGGATCGAGATGGATCACGTCGTACGCTTCATTCACATAAAACGTGCCGGGACGCAACTGGGAATACGCCATGACCTCGGTGAGGGGGATATTGTTCACATAGATCATCTCGGTGCGCCGCGCGATGGCAGGAATGGTCGAGGGCCATCCCGATGGGATGGCACATGTCCCGAAGTTGTAATTCCAGGAATGCGTATAGACGAGGGGGCTACTGGAGGTTTCCGACCAACTCGTTAGGACGTCCGAGCCGGCAATGATGGCAGTGCCGGTTACAGCTGCCTGAAGGGTGATCGTCGCGCCGGTCTGGCCGGTGACGGGTTCAATGTTGACGAACTCCCGGTAGACTCCGGGGTTGACAATGACTTTGGTTCCTATACCTTTTTGATTGTTTGTGTTGGCCTTGTTGACAGCGGCCTGGATGGTTCTCAGCGGGGAATTACTTGTTCCCGGATAACTGTCTGAGCCCTTGGTCGCATCTACATATAAGTACGTCGTCTGGTTTTCGGTTACGTTGGCTTGTGCATGCACGCGGGTTCCAGCCATGGCAATGGCTAGAATCGCAAGAAAAAAAGCATGGTGCAGGTGTGTGAAGCGCATTGAGGCCCTCTGTTTTCCATGAACTAGGGCCAAGGCATCCTTTACACTTCGAGGCGGGCGTCCGGCGGGGCGTCCACCTCAATTTATGCTTGCCAGAATGGTGCGCTCTTACAGTTCTGGTGGCATTACTGAATGCAAGGAAATCGTCGTCCGGTAAATCAAGCAAGGGTGGCGAAGCAGGCAAACTTGGCACTTCGTCAGAATCCACTAAAGGCGTACAGGCCAGCTGTGTTGGACCCTTGGCCGGGTCGTGGAAATGCGTTTGACAAGCATGAGCGGCCTTCCCTACAGCTAAACCGACTACTCACCTGATAGATCGTGCTTTGAAATCCTTTTCAAGATTCCACACAAAGCTTATTGACGCCCATTATCGTGAGCAGAGCACTGCTCTCACGCAGACATTCTGATGGGTAAACCTCTTGGGTCTTGACGCATCATAAAGACGAAGGCCTCCTGAATACAAGAGAGAAGGCGCATTTTCCCGGATTGTGGCATATAGAGCATAAAATGATGTCGCTCTGCGGGCCGTCTGCGTCGCTGCCCAAGTGAAAGTCTTCCGTATCCGATACATCCGGAAGGAGTTGCAAGCTTCGTTGGGGCGTATCCCGTTGCGCCGAATTGAGACTCCAAGCGGCCCTGGGGAACCCCTGCTTTTTTGTTAATTACATGGTCAATATAGCACTACGGTGAGTCATTATGCGCATAACAGTTTTGTTCCGGGGAATATGGACCGTTACTGTCCCAAAATGGAACTCTCATTTTGATCGGTGATTCCATGGTTTGGGCTGGGTTTTCCGGTAGCGGCCTAAAAGCAATTGGATCTGTTGAAACGTGCATTGCGCTACGCCGGTGTTTCCGCTTTGCCAATCCATAGAGAGAACGCGAAGCAGGTAATGCATGGTGAGCGCAGGCAGGGCCTCTGCGGGAATCGCGAATCGCTGCCGATAACGCTGCAGGAGCTGGTTGCCAATTAAGGTTTCCCACACTCGGCCATGACCCTTGAAGAGAGCGTCCTGGTTGTAGAAAAAGCGGCAAATGTCTTGCCAGGGCAGGCTATGGGACGCCGCCCACTCCCAGTCAAGCAGAGCGAGACTGCCGTCTGGAACGCGTTTGAGGTTCCACGGCACGAAATCACGATGTTCCACGAACCCCTGCATCGGCTCATCGAAGTTCAGCAATTCAAGAGCCTGGGCAAGGACCAACCGGTCAAAGGGCACGTCGTGCTCATCGAGTTGAGCGGCAACTTCCGCCTTAAAATCAGAGACTCGCGCAGTGCTGCCCGGAGTTGCGAGCAGGCTGAGCAGNNGAACTGCTTCATGCGCTCGAGGACTGCTGCCTCGTTGAGAATTGCCTGGTATGCCAGGGGTTCAAGCGGAACCTTGGCAACGGCCTTGATCGAATGGTCTTCTCCAAGAAAGAACACAATGGCCTTGCGCGTATGCGAGGGGCTGCCGAGGTGAATCACGGCGGCCCATCGCTCAGAAAACTCCGCCAGGTTGCGCTGCCAATAGGAAGTGTCGATGCAGGCGTTGCTGTTGGAGACGCCCGGGAGCCGGGGAAGCATTTTGATGGAGGCAGCCAACAGCACCGCGCTCCATTGCAAGCGCGAAGCCAGGTTCCAGGGCCGCCAGCTGCGCAAAACAGGAAGGGCCTTTCGCGGATCGCCGAGGATGATCCAGCGCGGTTCCGCGCCATTTGGAATCACGTGGACCTCGCGCTCGCCGGTGCTGAGGGCGGCTGCCGGCGGGCGCAGAGTGGGGAAGGCCGCTTGCAGAACGTGCGCCGCGGTAAGCGGCGGGGCAGGATGAGTCGAGGTCAGCATCGGAAGCTCGGAACATCGGACTCAACTCGGCTTTCGGGCAAAGGAGAAACCGGCAGCCTGAGGCGCGTGGCAGTGCGCCGGGAAAGGTGAGCGATCAGGGCGCAGGAGACCGAGTAAACTACGTCGGAAACAGGCTGCGCCGCATTGATAACCACCGTCGATGGGAGCCTGCGCGCAAGCTCAAGATAGGCACTTCTCTGGCGCACCACTTCATCGAAGGGCACTTCCTGTTTGCGCGACCAGAGGATTTCGGCGGGCGCGTCAAGAAGAATCACGAGGTCCAGGCGGGGGACGATGCGGGCCACCAGGCCAAGCAGCCAGGCGGG
>PMOF01000123.1 GCA_003162495.1 Acidobacteriaceae bacterium | reverse complement strand
TGGCCGGCAGCCTGGACGGGGATTCGGCGAGTTCCCAGGTCTCAAAATCGAGACCTGGGGCACCCACTGGTTTAATGCGGGGGATGAAATCCACGACTGCCTCCAGTTTGCCGAGCAGCGCGAAGCGCCGGGGAAAATTGTCGGCAGAAGAGCAGGATTTGGAGCGCCGCGTTTTAGCGCGCCTGGCGTCCGGTGAGCCGGTCAAGGTTTCCACGCTGCGCACGGCGACTGCGGCCACGCTTCCGATCCTGGCCGGGCTGGTGCGCAAAAAATGGATTGCGCGCGAGACCGCGGCCGCGGAGCGCGATGCGCGGCGCACCGAGCGGTTTGCCGTGCTCATCGAGGAAGCGCGCTTGCCGGCGCTGACCCAGAAGCAACAAACTATTCTGGCTGAGCTTGCGGCCAGCGGAGGAGAATTGCCGCTGGCGGAACTGCGGCGTAAGGACCTGCCGTCTTCAACGCTGCAAACTCTGGTGCGCCGCGGGCTGGTTCGCATCGACGAACGCGCCGCCGCGTTCCGCCTGGGCGGGCTGCGGCCGGCCGCATCGCCGTTTCTGCTGAACCCGCCGCAGACGGATGCGCTGGCCAGCCTGGTTGCCGCGCTGGGGGGATTCCATCCATTTTTGCTGCACGGAGTGACGGGCTCCGGCAAGACGGCCGTCTACCTGGCCGCCATGCAGCAGGCGCTCGACCGCGGCCTGTCGTCGATCCTGCTGGTGCCGGAGATTGGCCTTACACCGCAAACCGCCGGGCTGCTGGATGCAGCTTTCGGAGCGCGGGTCGCGCTGCTGCACTCCGCGCTGACTCCCGACGAGCGCAGCGAGCAGTGGCGTCGCATCCAGCGCGGCGAAGCGCCGATCGTGGTCGGCACGCGCTCAGCGATTTTTGCGCCCGTGCCCAAGCTGGGCCTGATCCTGGTGGATGAGGAACACGATCAGAGTTACAAGCAGGAGGAGACGCCGCGCTACAACGCCCGCGACGTTGCGGTGATGCGTGCCAAGCTGGAAGGCGCGGTGGTGGTGCTGGGCTCAGCCACGCCTTCGCTGGAGAGTTGGCAAAACTCAGCGCAAAAGAAATATGCGCGCATCGAGATGCGCGACCGGGTGATGAATCGCCCGCTGCCCGCAGTGGAACTGATTGACATGCGCACCGAATTCAAGCAGACGGGCCTGGAAAATCTGTTTTCTCGCGCGCTCGTTGAGCAGACTCGCGTTGCCCTCGAACGCGGCGAGCAGGCGCTGATTCTGCTCAACCGCCGCGGCTACTCCTTTGCCGTGATTTGCCGCGCCTGCGGCGAAAAGCTGGAGTGCCAGAATTGCGCCATCTCGCTGACGCATCACAAGCCGGCTGCCGACGAATCGGATGTGGCGCGCGCCGGAATCGCGAAACAAGGTCAGCGGCTGGAGTGTCACTACTGCGGCTTTCGGCGCACTGTGCCCGCACGCTGCCCCAAGTGCGACAGCGAACACCTTTACTACCTCGGGGCCGGCTCGCAACAGGGCGAAGAGCGGCTGGGCGAAATTTTTCCCGGCGCGCGCATCGGCCGCATGGATCGCGATACGGTGCGCGGGCGCTACGATCTTGAACGCCTGCTGGCGCGCCTGCACTCAGGCGAAATTAATTTACTGGTGGGCACGCAGATGATCGCCAAGGGTCACGATATTCACGGCATCACGCTGGTGGGCGTGGTGGGCTGCGACCACGCGCTCTCGATGCCCGACTTCCGCGCCGCCGAGCGCGTATTCCAGTTGATGACGCAGGTTTCGGGGCGGGCGGGGCGGGGCGAGTTGCCGGGGCGGGTCGTGGTGCAGACCTACTATCCCGACCATTACGCCATTCTTGCCGCGAGCCAGCACGACTACGCGAGCTTTGTGGAACGCGAACTGAAATATCGGCGCTGGATGCACTACCCGCCCTTCGGCGTGCTGGCCAATGTTCTGGTGCAGTCGGCCAAACTGGAAGATGCGGCCAACTGGTCGGCCGAACTGGGCAAGTGGTTCCAGAAAGCCGCGCCGGAAGGGGTGCGCGTGCTGGGTCCCTGCACCGCGCCGATCGCGCGCATCAAGGGCACTTACCGCTTTCACATGATTTTGAAAGCTGCCTCGCGCAAAGCGCTCAACGCGGCGCTGCGCGGAATGCTGGCGCACGCCGAGACGGCGGGCGTTCCGCGCCGCAGCCTGGTGGTCGATGTCGATGCCCTGCGCCTGATGTGAGCGTGGCTTCCGCAATCTATTTCAGGCGGCGGGGGAAGGTTTGGCGCTGAGGATGGCCAGCGCGAGACAGAGGGCGATGAGGATTTCAGTGATGACCGGGGCCTGGAAGAAATAGATCGAGGAGTTGATGGCGAAGACTAGATAGGCAAATGCGAATGTGGCCATGATCGGACGCAGGCGCAGGGAGCTGGTCCTTGCCAGGGATGCGAGTTGCCAGAAGACGATGGCTTCAGCGGTGAGGAAGATGCTGATGCCAAGGCCGAGGCCCCGGTAGAAGTCAGAGTATGTGCGCGAGAGGCCCATGACCAGGAAGTGGTTGGATTGCATGGCCGCGACCGCAGCCTCGGCAGCGCCCGGCTCGGGCTTGGCGAAGACGCCGCCGATGGTGTGCAGTGCCGCGTGAATCAGGGTGAGCGCGGATGCGATGCGGAGAAACAACGTGGGCTTCATAGAAAGAGTCGCTACTCCTTTGCGGGTTGGGGGTTGGCGATTGCGTTGGCGAAGGCGGCCAGAGTGGCTGTCCAGGCGTCGGGCGAATTCAAGGCGGCGACAAGCTGCTCGTATCCCTCGCCGTGGCGTTCGATTCCGCGATGCTCGAGTTCGACCAGCGTGAAAGGCCCATCGGGGGTGAAGCGGATTTCGATTTCGCTGGCAAGTGCGAGGTCGGGATTGAACTTCCAGTCCGGGCCCAGGTGCCAGGAGAGCGAGACTTTATGCGGCGGGTTCCAGGCGATGACGGTTCCCCAGTCGCACTGGTTTCCCTGGGTGTCGCGTTCGTACCAACGGCCTCCAGCGCGAGGCTCTACGAAGATCGATTGAAAGGCGTTTGCGCCGATGTGATGATGGGCGGGCCACCAGGTCTCCATCTGTTCGACGAAGACGGAAAAGGCGCGCTCAATGGGAGCCTGAACGCGCACGTTTTTGCGGACGACGGCTGGGGGTGCGGTTTCTGCGGTTCTTGTCATGGTTACCTCCGCTGGGAATTTGTTCGACGGTGGTTTGAAATGCTCTCAATGCTTTATCCCAGACCTGGTCAAAGTGAGCGCGCAAAAGGGCGATGCCTTTGGGATCGAGGCGGTAATAACGGCGAGTTCCGGCTTTGCTGTCGGTGACCAGGCCCGCGTCTTTGAGGATGCGGAGGTGTTGGGAGACGGCGGGGCGGCTGACCGGAAGACTGCGGGCGAGCTCGTTGACGGGCAATGGGCCGGAGGAGAGTTTCTGGAATATAGCCATGCGGGTGGGGTCGCCGATGGCATCGAGTCCGGCTTGTAGGTAAGCGTCCACTAACGGTAAGCTACCACGCACCGATGGGTGGGTGTCAAGAGGAAAGATTGATGGAGTTGTTCGGCTTCCATAGAGCCGACCTTGCGAGGAACCTGAAAGGGCAGGGCGACCAATCTCTGATTGAGTGCTATGGGCTGTCGGCAACAGATGTCCGCTGCTATGCTCCAAAATCATAGCGATCACAAGGCGAGGGACCCGAATGAGTGGATTCGAGAAGCTAATCGAGGCGGCGAAGCGGGGTGCAGTGGATGACGTCAAAGTGATTCTTCACAGTCATCCTGAATGGGTCAATAATAGGGACGAGCTGGGAGCGACGGCGCTTCACCACGCAGCTTTTGGCGGGCATCGCCCTGTGGTTCGGCTCCTGGTTCAACAAGGCGCGGATATCAACGCCCCCGACGCCGAATTCGGCGCTCGCCTTTCCGAACGCCTTGCGGTAAATGATTTCTCCCTTTTCGGCGACGAGGACGGCACCATTAAACTGCCCTCGTTCAAACAGGGTTGACATCAGCTTATCGATCTCGGCAGCCCGGTCGGGGGGCGCCGCTCGGACCTCAGCGCACCACGTCACCAGGACAGTGAGCAGAAGGCTCGCTGTCCACCGCAATGCATTTGACCAAACTGTATTCGAGTGGTTCCTCATGGGATTGGTAATGCAGGGTACGCAAATTACCTTCATTAAGTTCGTTAAGCCCTAACGCAGGACCTGCAATTTATGAAAGATTCAGCGAACGACGCATCTTCTGGCGATTACTCCCGGTTGGTCGCCAATCCGGACGGAACTCCATTTTCCCCGTCATGTCCGGATTGCCGGTGATACAGGGATTGCGTGCAAAGTGGCGCTCCTTTTGCGCCGTTCGGAGGCTATCAGGACCTTTGCAACGGTGCCGCCGCGATGGGGTTGCGACTCCATATTCCTGACGCGAAGTTCGTTTCTTCTCACCCGCGCCACGAAAACACCGATGCGCTCCAGCGAGATAGACGGGCCACCCCGCGCCAGCGAAGTGGCCCATTTCAGTTGAATGAGACGGAGGTTAGTGATGGCTGCCGCCGGAGCTGGCGGCACCGGAGCTGGCAGTACTGGCGCTGGCGGTACTTGTGCTGCTGCTTCCTCCGCCACTGTGTGAGCCGCCACCACTGGAGCTGCCGCCTCCCCCACCGACATGCGAGCCGCCACCGGCGCTGGAGGGGCTATTGCCGGCGCCAAATCCGCCGGCATGTGACTGCAAATTGCCGCTGCGGTTGTTGATTGGAGCGACGACGGTGACGGTCCGGCTGCCGCGAACCTCCTGCATGGGCATCATGAATGTCTGCGACTTGTGGTCGAAGGTGATGGGAATGCCATGTATGCTGCCGAGGTCATTCCTTGCCGTAACCGCATCCTTGATGGCGTGAGCTTCGATGTGCGGCTCCTCGGCGCGCGCGAGGGGATACGTGAAGCCATTGCGCAGACCCCTGGGAGGTTCGTTGAGGAGTTCGGCTTTTTCGGTCGACCCGAACTCCATTTTTTCGACAGAATGAGCGCCCTTGCTGTCGACCACGAAGACCGGACTTTTGCGATTGACCGGGAGCCGGTCTTTGACGTCGTTAGGATGGACGGGGACAAAGGCCACCGCATTGCCGAACTTGACCCAGTGAACGGGTGGATGGTGATGCCTTCTGCCGGCTACCCACAGGTAACGGTTTTGCCTGTAGATCCAGCTACCGGAATTGCAAACGGCCCAAATCCAGGGATCCTGATAAAACTGCGCAAGGGCAAGCATGCCCTGAGCGTTTCCAGCATTGGCGCCGCGGGCCATCATGTAGCGGACGTTATCAGGCACACAAGGAAACATGTCCTCAATTCCCGCGGACGAGGCGTTGGGCATGGGCTTTCCGATGAAGCCGATGCTGCGTGCGGGCTGCGAGGCGGGTGTTCCGGGTGCCATCTGTGGGGCGGCTTGCGTTCCGGACTGAGGAAGGACGGTTTCGGCGGCCTGTTGAGTTGCGAGTGATGGAGGCCGCCAGCAGGTTCCATAGGGCTCGCAGGAGAAGAACGCGCCTTTGCCCTGCATGTCCGCCAATCCGGGAATGGGTGAGCTGAGTCCGGAAGCTTTCAACGCTTCGGCCTCAGCCGCCGTGCGTGCGGCATAACGAGTCTGGACCCACTGATCCCAGGCTGTAAAGTCCGGGGGGTGGATGGGCCCGGCATCCATAACGCGGCGGCTTTCTTTGAAGTAAAGAGTCTGGCCGGGTGTCAACGGTTGGGAGTTCGAGCCTTCCAGGCCGAGAGTGCCACCGCCGAGCGGGGTGAGCGCGATGCCGTCGATGTAGCTGCTGACGCGGAAATTGCCGGCTTGCGGGTAGTGCGTGATCATCGTGTCGGTCGGCGTCCTCATCATGAACACTTCGCCGGCGACGTAGGGATGTATGTGCATCGTGGCAGTGCCCGAGAGCAGAGCCACGTCAGTGTGCGGGACGCCTGCGGTGGTGTGCAGGTCGTTGAATGCAAGCACGGAATTTTCGCCGAGATAGAGCGTGGACGCATTCTCGAATTCGATTTCAGCGCGGCCCTCGCTCGTGACAAGGTTGTAGCCGGTTTCAAGAGGCAGGCCAGCGGTGGCTTTCTCCCAGCTTGCGCCTTTGCCGCGAGGGTTCTTAGCTCCGCGCATGACGCGGACGTCGCCATCGACGTAGCTGATGCGGGCAATCTGGGGATAGACGGTGTCGGAATGGTGTTCTCTCATGATGAAGAGCGCACCCTGCTTGAGCTTTTCAGAGGCGTCGCTGTTGAGAATCTGATCGATTTCAGCGAGCGCGCTCTTTTCATCTTTTTGCATCAGGGTGTTCAGCGCGAGCAGCCTGAGGTCGTCGTCCTGCTGGGGCCTGGGCTGGACGTTCTGGCCGCTTTTAGCGCGGATCTCAATTTCGAGCGCGCCGCACTCATCAATCCAACTGCTGCCGGCGTGGGCTTGACGCAACTGACCGCAACTGGAAAGCGCTTGCTCGGATTGGCCCTGCTTGTTTTCGGCATAGGCTTTCCAGTAGAGGGCGCCGTCGGCGTGCGCGCCATTCTGGCCGGCGACCTGGGCGAAGATCTTCACCGCATCGGACCAACGGCCCTCGTTGATGGCGCGGGTTCCCTCGGCAAAGAGGGTGCTGTCGGGAGCATCGCTGATGGCCGGATCGGCCGCGAGGCCCGCGGGCGAGGCGCTGGCCACAAATGCCTGCCCCGCTGCGGGCTGTGCTCCGCCAGTCGACGGCAAAAACAGGATTCCCGCAATGAAGATGGTGAAGATGGCTGACTCAGTCTTCATCTTGTCCCCTCCTTGAGTAATCGTTTCCGTAAGGTGTTTCCGCTGCAATTCTGGTGCGCAGCACGCGCACTTTAAAGAGCAGGCCCTCGACCTTCATCTCGCTTTGCAGCCGTTCAATTGCGGCGGCGTTGAGCCCGCCCGGCTGGTTGGCGAGCTCAGCGAGCAGGCTGCCGAGATGATCCAACGCGGCCTCCAGCGCAGGGTCGTCACTTTGCGTGGCATTCTTCAGGCACACGCGATTGGGCCCCAGCAAACTCCGCGCCTCGTCGCGCATCGGAGATACCATCTCCGCGCTCTCGGCATCGGCGTGTTTCAGCTCCACCAGCAGCCGCTCGGACCGGTCAAGATGATCGCTGAGAACAACCACCTCGACCTGCTGAGCCTTCACCACGGGTGCAGCCTGCTTTGCCACAGTGATTCGCGGCTTCCTTGCCTCCCAAAGACGGCCTGCCGAGAAAGCGCCGATCACCAGCAGAGCGCACGCGGCCGCAAGCCCCAGGCGTCGCCACATCCCCGGCTGCCGCCAACCCCACGTGCGGTCGACATACGCGGGCAACAAGGGCTCGAGCGCCTGCCACACCTGTTCGCCGTAGCGGGCATCGCGGGCAGGCGGTTCCACGGGCTTCACATCGTCCAGGTCGCTCTTCAGCGCAGCGTGGGCCTGTGCGCAAGCCACACATATCTCAAGATGCTGCCTTGAAGCGGCGCAAGTTTCGTTCCCGCCGTAGAAAGCTTCTATCAATTCTTCTTCCGTCAAATGCTTCATATCTTCACCCTTAATGCCGATAACCGGCTGCGCAGTTTTTGCACGGCGCGAAATACCGCCTGCTTGGCCGCATTCGGAGCGATTCCGAGCGCGGCCGCGATCTCTTCAATGGTGCAATCTTCCATGTGCCGCAGCAAGAAGGCCGTTCGTTCCGCGGGCGACAGGCTCCGCATTGCGCTCCGTTGCAAGGCTCCGATCTCGCTGCTCAGCAGCAGCCGGTCGGGGCCGGCGGATGAGTCTTCCAACTGCACTTCGTCTTGTTCCGGATCGCTCTGCCGGGCCACCCGGCTGGCCCCGTCCGCAGGCCGGG
>PMOF01000182.1 GCA_003162495.1 Acidobacteriaceae bacterium | reverse complement strand
CCCTGGGCGAGCGCGGTGCGGATGCGATCGGCGTGAACAACCGCGACTTGAAGAGCTTTGCCGTGAGCCTGGATAGGTCCTTTGAGCTGGTGGAGCGGATTCCGGCGAGCGTAGTGCGGGTGGCGGAGAGCGGCATTGCCACGGCGGAGGATTTGGGGCGGCTGCGCGCGGCGGGGTTTGACGCGTTTCTGGTCGGCGAAAGCCTGATGCGACAGCCAGACCCCGGCGCGGCACTGGCGGCCCTGATGGCGGGGGCTGCGGCGGCGCCCGCGCAGTAAAGTGATTGCAACGATTGCGAAAAGTGATAGAATGCAATCATTGCTATCGTGAGGTGACCTTCCATGCCGACCAATTTGATTGTCCGCGATGTGGAGGAAGAGATTGTGCAGTCGTTGAAAGAGCAGGCTGCCCGCAACGGCCGCAGTGTTGCGGCGGAGCATCGCGCGATTCTGAAAGCCGCGTTGCTGCAACCCAAAAAGCGCTCATTCAATGAGGTGCTGGCCTCGATGCCCAACGTCGGCCTGGACTCCGACTTTGCGCCCCGTCGGGGTTAGCCATGTTTCTCGTGGATACGAATGTGCTCAGCGAAAGGCGCAAGGGGCCAAAAGCGGATCCCGGAGTGGTGGACTTCATTGAGCGGACGGAGCATGAACTTTTTCTCCCCGTACAGGTGATTGGCGAACTCCGAAGCGGAATCGAGAGATTGCGGCATCGGGGCGATCTGCGTCAAGCGCTAAGGCTGGAAACGTGGCTTCGTCTGATTCTGGAGGAATATACGCTGCGAATTCTGGCCTTTGATTTGCAATGCGCCAGAATGTGGGGAGCGCTGATGGGCGTGAACGATCAGCACATTGTGGACAAGCAGATTGCGGCGATTGCGCTGGTGTACGACCTGACCATCGTGACGCGGAATATAGCCCATTTTGCAGGAACCGGCGTCCGCCTGCTGAATCCGTTCTCGATTGATTCACCCGCTGTCTCTCGAGCCAAATAACGACTTGAACCGCCCAGGAGCCTCATGCCTATCTGGATCAAAATTTGCGGCAACACGTCACTCGAACATGCGCGGCTGGCCGTCGAGGCGGGGGCCGATGCAGTGGGGTTTGTGTTTGCGTCCAGCCCGCGGCGGGTGACGGTGGCTGAGGTCGCGGCCATTGCGCCGCATCTGCCGGCAGCCCTCGAAAAGATCGGCGTGTTTGTGGATGCGGGACTGGATGAGATTGTCTCAGCCGTGCGCGCATGCGGGCTGACAGGGGTGCAGTTGCATTCTGACGCCGCGCCGGGGCTGCCGGCAAAGCTGCACGAGCGGTTGGGACCGGCGCTGCGGATTTTGCGGGTGGTGCATTTTGAGGCCGGTGTTGCCGATGTGGTTTCGCAAAAAATTGCAACGTATGAGCGGGACCCGCACGTGAATGGCGTGCTCGTGGATTCGCGAACGCATGCGGCGGTTGGCGGCACCGGCGTGGTGTTTGATTGGGCCGAGGCGCGGAAAACTGCTTTTGCCGAGAGTGGAAGGCTCAAGCTGATTGCGGCGGGCGGGTTGAATCCAGCCAATGTGGCCGAGGCAATCGGCACGCTGCGGCCCTGGGGAGTGGATGTGGTCTCGGGCGTGGAGACCGCGCCGGGGCGCAAGGACGCGGACAAGGTGAGGAGCTTTGTGGCACGCGCGAGGTCGGCGGCGGCTCAGATAGGCTGACGGCATGGCTCTCGACACCAATACTAAGCAATTTGCCGAACCTGCGGCGACGATGCGCTTTGATGGCGTCGATCTGCTGCGCGGGCTTTCGATCATGGCAGTGATTCTGCTGCACGGGAACATCCGGCTGCTATATACCTACAACATCTCCATTCAAAATCTGCTGCCTCGGTGGCTGATGCGCCTGTTTTTTTGGAATGGCGGCAATGGGGTCACGGTCTTCTTTGCTATCTCCGGATTCTTGATTACCCTCACGTCGCTGCGGCGGTTTGGCTCGCTTGCGGGGATGCGTCCGAAGGCGTTTTATCGCATTCGCTTTGCGCGGATTGCGCCGCTGCTGCTGTTACTGCTGGCGATGTTGAGCGCGCTGCACCTGGCACAGGTAGACGGGTTCCGCATCAATCCTTCGTGCGGGACGCTGCCACAGGCGCTGTTTGCCGCGCTTACCTTTCGCATCAACTGGTTTGAGGCAGTGCATGGCTACCTGCCGGCTAACTGGGATGTGATGTGGTCGCTGTCGATTGAGGAGATGTTCTATCTGTTTTTCCCTCTGGCGTGCGTGTTGCTGTTGCGGTGGCAGCGGGGGATGGTGGCGTTTGTGGCGCTGCTGCTGGTTTTGGTGGGACTGGGGCCGTTTGCGCGCACGGTTTGGAGTTTCAATGAAATCTGGCAAGGAACTTCTTACCTGGGCGGGATGAGCGGCATTGCACTGGGGTGCCTGACGGCGCTGCTCGTGGATCGGCTACAGCGGACTAATCCCCGATGGATGACGACGAGGATGCTGCTGGGGTTTCAGGTTGCGGGCGCGCCGATGATGATGTTGATTGCGATTTGGCCGCGGTGGCACTGGATGAACTTTCTCGGGCGCAGCGGCACCGACGATACGGCGCTGGACCTGGCGACCTGCATGGTGATGATGGGGAGCGTGTTGCGCGGCAAGCCAGGGCGGGCGTGGCTAGCGCCGGTGCGGTGGTTTGGGCGGCACAGCTACGAGGTGTATCTGACGCACGAGTTTGTAGTGATTGGGGTGACGGAGCTGTATGTACGGGTGCATCGCGGGTCGCCGCTGGTGTGGATTGTGGCGGAGCTTGCGCTGGCTGCGCCACTGGGCGCGGTGGTGGCGCGGTGGTACTCGGAGCCGATGAACAGGCGGCTACGCGGTGCGGCGCCGTCTCAGGTGCGATCCTAGTACACTGAAAAGTTCCCCAGTTCTTGGGTTGGGTGTGCGGG
>PMOF01000268.1:7839-8279 GCA_003162495.1 Acidobacteriaceae bacterium | reverse complement strand
GGCTGGTCCAGTTTCTTTGAGGGTCAGGTCTCCGCCGACCCCGCCTCCCTCCCCGGCCGCGTTGCCTCGTCCAACCACGGCCGCTTCCTGGTCTGGACCGAAGCCGGCGAAATCGATGCCAGCGTCAGCGGCGCGCTGCGCAAATCCGGATCACCGTGGCCCGCCGTCGGCGACTGGGTCCTGCTCCGTCCCGACGCCCCGGTCATCGACCGCGTGCTCGACCGCAAAACCAAGCTCTCCCGCAAGCAGCCTGAGCGTGAAGTCCGCGAACAGGTGCTGGCCGCCAACATCGACGTGCTCTTCATCGTCAGCGGTCTCGATCGCGATTACAACCCGCGCCGCATTGAGCGCTTCCTGGTCATGGCCAACGAAAGCGGCGCGCGCCCCGTCGTCCTGCTCAACAAATCCGACCTCGCCGCCGCGCTCAGTCTCGACCTCGA
>PMOF01000268.1:0-7808 GCA_003162495.1 Acidobacteriaceae bacterium | reverse complement strand
TTCCTTTTCGGGCCATGGCCTCGACGCCATCCCAGCCCAACTCGCGCCCGGCCAGACCGCCGCACTCATCGGCTCCTCCGGCGTCGGCAAGTCCACCATCCTCAACCGGTTGCTGGGGGACGAGCGGCAGGCCACCACCGCCGTGCGCGCCAGTGACCAGCGCGGCCGCCACACCACCACCACCCGCCAGCTTTTCGTCATGCCCGGCGGCTGGCTGCTGATGGACCTGCCCGGCCTTCGCGAGATCCAGCTATGGACTGACCCCAATCAACCAACCGACAACCTTGAGGCCAGTTTCGAAGACATTCAGGCCCTGGCCGCCCATTGCCGCTTCCGCGATTGCACCCACACCGCCGAACCCGGCTGCGCCGTGACAGCCGCCCACCTCGACCCCGCCCGCCTCGCCAACTACCAGAAGATGCAGAAAGAGCTGGCTCACCTGGAACGCAAGACCAGCCCCCGCCTCGCAAAACAAACCCGCGCCAAGGGCAACGCCATCGAGAAGTCCGTCCGCAGCCACCCTAAACGCGATTCGTAGGCCCTCAATTCGCGCTACACTAGACCCTGGCAGGAGGACCGGGCGGTCGCTGCCGGCAGCCTTGCGCAAGTAGGGTCTTCCGGGAGAGGAAAGTCCGAACTCCGCAGGGCAGTGTGCCGGATAACGTCCGGGACGTGGGCCTCAAAACCCATGGACGGCCAGTGCCACAGAAAAGATACCGCCTCGGCTACCCCTCTCCGCTTCTTCGGACCCGGTCGGAGGGCCTCCCTGGAAACGCAATACCCGAGTTGGCCCGGCTTGCCGGGTACGCTTGTCGTTGCGCAAACTCCAGCGCCGGGGTAAGGGTGAAATGGTGCGGTAAGAGCGCACCGCTCGCGCCCGTAAGGGCCGGGGTCAAGGTAAACCCCACACGGAGCAAGACCAAATAGGGAGGGAAGCGTCAGCCAGGGCCCAGGCGGCGCTGCGCATCGGCCCGATGCGTTCAGGCGGGTCCTTGCAATGGCCGAAACCTCCGGGTAGGTCGCTGATGAACGTCCGCGGCAACGCGGCGTCTAGAGGAATGACCGCACACGACAGAATTCGGCTTACAGGTCCTTTTGCCGATTTGTTTGTCGTATCCAGACAGCCCCGGCCGGGAAAATTCCCAGCCGGGGCTGACCATTTTCTGACCAGAAAAAATCCGCCGCGAAGATTAGAGACACAACCCTAGTCCAGCTTGTCGAGCTGGATTGTATCGCCGTCCATTTCAAGGGGTTCTTCCTCGGTGATCGATGGGGGCAGGATCAATTCGGCGGGATCGCGAACCTCGCCGATTTCGTCTTCGGCCAGCTCGAAGGTCTTGGACAATTCGAGGTCGGCGATGCGGTTCACAAGGACCCGTTTTAGGTCGGCAATTGAACTTTCATCCCTGCCGCGGTCGCTCGTCTGCTCAAGTTTCTGGAGGGTTACCTGGAGCGATTCAAGGCTTTTGGGGGTGGGCCGTTGGGGCATTGGGAAGCGCTCCTGCAGTTCATTAGATGGCGGACCAAAGTGAAAGGAGACCCAGGCGACCGGAAATTCTGCCCGGTTCTTTCCGGCGCGATGAATTTTTAGAATTGCCGCCCGGCTCCGCTACCATCAATCCATGCTCCGCGTAAAACTGCTCGACCCCGGCGCTCGTCTCCCCGCCGTCGCCCACCCCGGCGAAGACCTTGGCTATGACCTATTTGCCCTCGAATCAGTCCTCCTGGCACCCCGGACCACCATAAAAGTCCGCACCGGCATCGCCGTCGAGGCCCGCAACCCCGCCACCGGCGCCCCGCTCGGCCTGCTGGTCCGCGACCGCTCCTCCATGGCGGCAAGGGGCATCGCCACCACCGCGGGTGTGATCGATGCCGGCTATCGCGGCGAGATTCTCATCCTCATGACCAACCTCGGACCCACCGCCGTCGAGCTCAAACCCGGCGAAAAAATCGCCCAGATGATCCCCGTTCCCGTGCTCACCGGCCCCGTGGAGCAGGTAGCCGACCTTGAAGACTCCGCCCGCGCCTCCAAGGGCTTTGGCAGTTCGGGACGCTAGAGCCCGGGGACCCTGGCTTTTCCTGAATCGTGAAAGACTGCCGGCGGCGTTTCCGGCCCAGTTTTTCTGTCCAGCCGCACCCGCGCCGGAACCGTCTCCCGCAATCCTGCGTATCAAAAGAGGCAAAACCGCTCGGTTGGGGTGGCTTTTCAACGTATAACGCGGCCTCAACGCCCCGTCTTCCGTCTAAAAAATATCCACCCGGCAATCGCGATCCGCGGCGAAACCGTACACTAGGGTAAACGGGCAGGAGCCTGGCGACGCTCGCGTGCGGAAAGTAATGCGCTCCCGTTTGCGAAGCCGGCATCGCGCACCGGGCAGTTGTCGGGTTCCGATGTCAGGTCCGGCCATGAAAGCGAGACCATGGAATTTACCGAAGCCTTGAAACTCGCGCTGCAATCCCTGTGGGGCAATAAGCTGCGCTCCATCCTCACCCTGCTCGGGGTGGTCATTGGGGTCGCGTCCGTCATCACCGTGGTCACCCTCACCAACGGCGCCAAGGAATTTGTAACATCGAAGATCAACCGCTATGGCGCCAGCGTGGTCACCGTCACCAAGATGCCGCAGACCTTTATCACCATCGAAGAGTATCTCTCCTTCCAGAAGCGCAGAGACATTAGTTACGACGACTACAAGGCCATAGTGTCCGATTGCAAATCCTGCGTTTCGGTAGGCGCGCAACGCACTACGACGGGGAAAGTCGTCTACCAGACCAAGTCCACAACAGACACCAACATTCGCGGCTGGACCTGGACCATGCCCCCCATTTCCAACCTCGACATTGACCAGGGGCGATCATTCACTCAAATAGAGGACGACCACGGCACCCACGTTGCCATGGTGGGTTATGACGTAGTGGACAACGTGCTCGGCCCCGGCGACCCGCTCGGCAAAGAGATTCGCGTCGATGGAGCTCCCTACACCGTCATCGGCGTGGGCGAGCGCCAGGGCAAAATGCTGGGCATGAGCATGGATAACTGGGTTGCGATTCCCCTCACCGCGTTTCTCCATTCATACGACGCTCACCACACTATGGATATCTACGTCAATTCCGGCGGCGGTGGCGTCATTATGGACGAGGTCTCCGACGAGTTGCGCACCCTCATGCGCGCTCGCCGCCATCTCGCCCCCGGCGTTCCCGACGCGTTCTCCATCGACACCAGCGCCACCTTTGGCAACCTGCTGAGCAACATGCTTGATAACTTCGGAGCGGTCGTCGTGGCCATCGCCGGTATCTCGCTGGTCGTCGGCGGCATCGTCATCATGAACATCATGCTCGTCTCGGTCACCGAGCGGACCCGCGAGATCGGCGTCCGCAAGGCTCTCGGCGCGCGCCGCAAAGACATCCTTTTGCAGTTCCTCATCGAGTCCGCAACCATGTCCCTGGCCGGCGGCGTCATCGGCGTCATCCTGGGCATTACCGTGGCCAAGGTCGTGACTCTCATTGTCGCCTTCCCCTCCGAAGTGGAGCTCTGGTCCATCCTGATCAGCCTGTTCGTCGCCACCGCGGTCGGGCTGTTCTTCGGCGTTTACCCGGCCCACAAGGCTTCGGAACTCGATCCCATCGTTGCTCTGCGATCGGAGCTATAACCATGCGGCTTAGCGACTCAAAAGAATCCGTAAAAATGGCGCTCGAGACGCTGCGCAAAAATAAATTGCGCTCCGGCCTCACCGTGCTCGGCATCTCCATCGGCATCTCCACTGTCATTCTCATCTCGTCGGCCATCAACGGACTCAATGGCAACATCGATACGTTCGTCAAATCTCTGGGAACCAACGACCTGTGGGTGTTTCGCTTTGAACCCTTCGGCAAGCGTCCCACCACCGCGGAACTCAATCGCAAACAGATGACGTATGAAGACGGCATCGCCATGCGCAGCCTCCCCTATGTCGTCGCCGTCGATCCCGGCCTGACCTATCAGAATTTTCAGACCGGCCTCGGCAGCGTCTCCATCAAGGCCGGGACCCACAAAATTTCCAACACCATCATCAATGGCAGCACGTCGCAAGTCAAAGAGACCCAGGATATCCAGATGCTCGAAGGCCGCATGTGGTCCGATTCCGAGGAGGAGCGCCGCGCCAACGTCGTGGTCCTCGGCCATGATGCGGCAGAAGATCTTTTCCCCAATGAGTCTCCACTCGGCAAGGACATCGATTGCGAGGGCGACATCTTTACCGTGATCGGCGTTCTAGACGTCCAGCCCCAGCCATTCGGAAGCGGCCGCAACACCCAGGACAATTCCGCCTATTTCCCGCTTGAAACTTTTCTCAAGATCCATCCCGAGCAGAAAGATTTCTGGATCACTGTGAAGTACGACGATCCCGCTCACAAGGCGCTGGTCATCGACGAAATTCGCGAGTTGCTCCGACGCCGCCGCAATGTTCGCCTGGAACAGGACGACAATTTCGCCATCTTCGGTCCCGACTCCCTCACCCGGCTATGGAACTCACTTACCGGCGGACTCTTTCTCTTCATGGTCGCCGTTTCTTCCGTGGGCCTTATGGTGGGCGGCGTGGGCGTGATGAACATCATGCTGGTCTCGGTCACCGAGCGCACGCGAGAGATCGGAGTCCGCAAAGCCATCGGCGCAACCAAAAAGAATATCCTTCTCCAGTTCACCCTTGAAGCCGTGACTCTATGCATGGTCGGCGGATTGATCGGCATCATGGCCGGCGCGGTCTTCACCCTCATTCTGCATTACGCGGTGAGTTTTCTTCATGCCGCGCTTTCCGTTACCTGGGTCTTGATTGCCTTCTTGGTGTCATGCGTGATCGGCCTCGTATTCGGCATTTACCCGGCATGGAAAGCCGCCTCGATGGACCCCATCGAAGCCCTCCGCTACGAGTAAAATCACCGCTCCTGCGCCCCGGTTTGATCTCCGATCTCCGATCCCCGATCCCCGTCTTTCCGCTACACTACCCCCTGCGATGTCCCACCCTTTCGCGCAATCCGTAGAGATTCTCACCACGGTGCTGACCCTCGCCGGCATGGGCTACTTCTTCGCGGCCTTGATCGCCGCCCGCGTCTTTCTGGCCGCGCGGCGCGCTCCCCTGACCCCCTTTGCGCCCGGCGTCAGCATACTCAAGTCTCTCAAAGGGCTTGACCCGGGCATGATAGATGCCTTCCGCAGCCACTGCCGCCAAACTTACGCCGGCGCATACGAGCTCCTCTTCGGCATCAATTCCCTGGCCGACCCCGCCGCAGCCGCCGTCGAACAGCTTAAGCAGGAGTTTCCCGCTCATTCCATTCAACTGATTGAGTGCCCCGCCCGCCTCGGAACCAACGGCAAGGTCAGCACGCTCTCTCAGCTTCTGCCCCACGCCCGGCACGACTTCCTCCTGATCAACGACTCCGACATCACCGTCTCTCCCCGTTACCTTGAACGCGTCATGGCCCACTTCGGCTCGGAGGGAGGCGGGGGTTTCAACCCCCGCACTCAGTCGACAGAATTGACTGGGGCTTCAGCCCCGGAGATGGACCAATCAGCTCCCGTTGCCCAGCCCGCACACCCGATCGGCCTGGTCACCACGCTCTATCGCGGTCGCGCTCACGGGACCTTTCCCTCACAGCTTGAGGCCCTGGGCATCGCCACCGATTTCCAGGCCAGCGTTCTGCTCTCAAAAATGCTGGAGGGCGGCCTGCATTACGGCCTCGGCTCCACGCTGGCCGTAAGCCGCAAGTCACTCAACGCGATAGGCGGCCTGGCTCCGCTGGTAGATTACCTCGCCGACGACTACGAACTCGGCGCTCGAATTGACCGGGCCGGTTTCTCAATTGCGCTGAGCTCCGAAGTAGTCGAGACCGCCGTCCCCGCATACAACTGGCGCGGCTTCATCGATCATCAGTTGCGCTGGTATCGCACCGTGCGCGACGCCCGCCCCTGGGGTTACACGGGCCTCATCTTCACCCACGGCCTCGCCTGGGCTTTGCTCAATGTCTTGGCCAGCGGCCTCAGCCCGCTCAGCCTCTGGCTGCTGGCCCTGAGCTTTTTCCTGCGTCTCACCCTGGCCATGACCGTGGGCGCCCAGGTCCTCGGCGATCACCAGGTCCTTCCCAGCCTGTGGCTCCTGCCACTGCGCGATCTCATCGCCATGGGCATCTGGGTCGCCGGCTTTGCCGGCAACACCATCCTCTGGCGCAGCGAGCGATTTGAGCTTAAGGACGGAAAGCTCCGCAAAGCGGAGTGACGATCGGCTGGCACGCCAATCCCCCACAATGCTATCGTCAGTCCCAGATGCCCTTCGCAACCACCACCGAAACGGGCGCATCGATTCAGGGCCCCACCGCCACGCTCCTCTACGACGACTGGTATCCAGCGCTGCGCACTTCAACGCTGCGCGGCAACAAGCTGGCCACTGCCATGCTGCTCGGCATTCCGCTGGTGCTGGGCCGGCGCAGCAACGGACGCGTCTTCGCCATGCGCGACAGTTGTCCCCATCGCGGCATCCCCTTGAGTTACGGCTGGTTTGACGGCAAGCATGTCACCTGCCGCTACCACGGCTGGGAGTTTGAGCCGTGCAGCGGCCAATGTGCATCGATCCCATCGCTCTCCAGCCACGACCACCTCGACGCCACCCGCATCTTCGCCACCGCCTTCCACTGCGAGGAGCGCGACGGTCACGCGTGGGTGTTCATCCCCAGGCCAGGCAGTGGCCGCAAGGGGGAAAGCGCGGAGCGCCTCAAGGCTGTCCCCGAACTGGTCAAATTTGGGCCACGTTTCCGCACCGCCCACCTCAGCGCCAACCTGCCCTGCAACGTGGACCACGGCATCATCGGCCTGATGGATCCGGCGCACGGACCCTTCGTGCATCAAGCCTGGTGGTGGCGCAGCCGCGCCAGCATCCGCGAAAAGACCAAGCGCTTCGAGCCCATCCTCGAGGGCTTCCGCATGAGCGCCCACGCCCCCAGCGGCAACTCCGCTCCTTACAAACTACTCGGCGTCTATGGCCAACCGATCGAGACCACCATCGACTTTGTGCTTCCCAATCGCCGCACTGAAATCATCCGTTGCGGCGACAAGTGGTTCTCCTCGCTCACCACCGTAACCCCGGTCACCGCCTCCACTTGCCGCATTGACGTGGTCGCCGCCTGGAACATCTTCTATTACGTTCCCTTCGTTACACCGATTGCGAAATTTTTCGGCGCGAAGTTTGTGCGTCAGGATCAGATCACCATGATCCAGCAGGCCGAAGGCCTGCGCCACAACCCCAGCCTCATGCTGATCGACGACGCTGACAAGCCCGCCAAATGGTACTTCGCGCTGAAGCAAGCGCGGCTGGATGCTAATTCGCAGGTCTCAGACGCGAGGCCTGGGGCACCCGCAGCGAAGCACCCCATGGATGGGCCGGTAGATCTGCATTGGCGCAGCTAAGTCCGCAACTGGATCGGGATTCATTGATCCGCGCAAAACAAATTCGTTATCCCTTCGCAGCGGTCATGCACTACAATCATCGCTCATGTCGACCTTTCTGCTGATTCACGGCGCCTGGCACGGCGGCTGGTGCTGGCGTAAAGTCGTGCCGCTGCTCCAGGCCAAAGGCCACATGGTTCTCGCTCCGGATTTGCCGGGGCACGGAAAAGACAAAACACCCACCGCCACGGTGACCCTGCAAACCTATAGCGACCGCATTTGCCTGATCGCCGACGCTCAGCCTGAGCCGGTGATTTTGCTGGGCCACAGCATGGGAGGCGTCGCCATAACCCAGGCCGCCGAACATTGCCCGAAGCAGATTCGCGCGCTGGTCTATATG
>PMOF01000204.1 GCA_003162495.1 Acidobacteriaceae bacterium | reverse complement strand
ATTCTGGCCACACTTGCCGTGTCCGAAGGAGCGATGGCATGAACCATTTGCGCAAGGAATTCGAAGTGTTCCTTCGCTGCTCTCACTCCATGCAGGTATTGATGGTGTCCAACATGATCTATGCCCTTGTGCTGCCGGTGATCGAAGTCTTCGTGGCTGCATATGTCATGCGTAACTCGCACGCGGTGGACAAGGTTGTCACCTACCAACTTTCGATCTATTCTGCCACGCCACTGGCCTTCTATCTCAACGGCAAGCTGCTGGGCCGCGTTGGAGCCAAACATCTGTACGCTTCCGGCATGCTGCTCTCGGGAGTGGCGATGATGCTGATGATGCAATTGAGCATCCTTACACCCATCGGCGTGGCAACCTCAGGCTTCACCATGGGATTGGCTACAGGAATCTTCTGGGCCAATCGCGGATACCTGGCGCTTACGGCGACTAACGACGACAACCGGAATTACTACTACGGCCTGGAGAACTTCGTAGCCTCGCTGGCCGCCGTCGCGGTTCCGGCGCTGATTGGCTTTTTCATCAGCGGCACCGCCCTCTACGGTTGGCTGGGCGGGGTTGCCAACCGCGCTTATCACATCATCGCGCTGGTGGTGTTCGGACTTACGATTTTGGCCGCCGGAATCCTCGAGCGGGGCACGTTCCGCAACCCGAAACGCACCCGCTTCGTCTTCTTCCATTTTCATCCACTGTGGTGGAAGATGCTGCAGTTGGCACTGCTCAAGGGCCTTGCGCAGGGATACATTGTTACCGCGCCGGCGATGCTCATCATGCTGCTGGTAGGCCAGGAGGGAACCCTGGGCACCACGCAGGCCATCGGCGGGGTCTTCTCAGCCTGCCTGATGTATCTGGCCGGCCGGATAGCCGCGCCCAAAGATCGCATCATNNGCTGTGGGCGTGCTCATCTTCATCGGGTGTCTTTTGCTGGCTAAGCCGTTGCTGGATCTTGCTTATTATCCGATCCAACTGCAGGTGGTCGACGTGGTCTCCCATATCGAAGGACGCAACCAGTACGCCTATATCTTCAACCACGAGTTCGGACTTTTTCTAGGACGAGCACTGGGCTGCTGCTTGTTCCTGGCTATTGCCTATTGGGGATCGGGAATCGCAGCTCTCAAGTACGCCTTGCCTGTGATTGCACTGCTGCAGTTGCTTTCAATCAAGGTGGCTAACCAGATCTTTCGGGGTCTGACAGCGGCGGGAAACGGCGTTTCCCCCGTCGCAAGCTTTACCGCAAGCCAAATGGAGGCCTGAAAACCATGCAAACGATGAGAGGAGACACAATGAATCGCAATCGACCGACGGCGCACAGAACATGGCGCCTATTGTTACTGCTGTTGGCGGCGTTTGGTTTGGTGGCAGGCGTCCCCGTGCTTGCCCAATCGGGCAGAGGAAGCCTGACCGGCACGATAAATGATACAAGTGGAGCCGTAATTCAAGGCGCAGCCATCACGCTGACGGAGACCCAGACGGGAAGCCCCTACGACAGCAAGTCCAGCCCTGAGGGTCTGTTCACGTTTCCCGAGCTTCCGCCGGGAACTTACACACTGGAAGTTAATGCTAACGGCTTTGAAACCTACCGGCAAGTGGGCATCGACGTGGCCGTTGCCAGCACTTCCACCGTCAATGTTCAGTTGAAGATCGGTTCGGCACAGGCTACGGTGACCGTGACCAGCGACGCTTCGCACCTGGAGTCCGAATCCTCCGATGTCGGCTTTACGATGTCGCCTGAGGTACTGGAATCGCTGCCGCTGCCCTTCGGCGGTGAGATCCGCAACCCGCTTGAATTCGCGTCGCTCTCGCCCGGATTCGCCGGCACCATGAGCAACAACCCCTCCTCGCCGCCCGCCGGAGCCTTTAAGCTCAGCGGCGGACAACAGGGAGGTGGCGACATCCTGCTCGACGGCGCCACCACCGAGCTCGCCTCGGCCAACATGCAGGTCACCTATAACTTCAGCGTCGAGGCCGTCTCCGAGTTCAAGGTCATGACCAACACCTTCGACGCCCAGTTTGGAAGCGCCAGCGGCGGCGTGGTCAATCTCGTCTCCAAGCAAGGAACGAACTCCCTTCACGGCTCGGCTTACGACCTGCTCAAGAACCGCGTCCTGGATGCCGACAGCTGGCTCAACGACTACCAAAATGCCGTCTTCGGGCCCAAGTCAACAACCAAGCCCATCGACACCCAGAACGACTTCGGAGCAAGCGTCGGCGGGCCGGTGCGAGTTCCCTGGCTTTACAACGGTAAAGACAAGAGCTTCTTTTTCTTCAATTATGAGGGCTTCCGGCAACAAAACGGAGGCACCTCGCTGCTATCGGCGCCCACCCAGGCCATGCTCGGCGGCGACTTCTCGTCCCTTCTAACCCCTACGACCATCGGCGGCCAGACCTTCCAGGCCCACATCATTTACGATTACTCGACCTGCACCGGCGCCAACCAGGGAAAGACATGCCAGGCTTATCCAAACAACAAAATCACCGAGCCCGCGGATCCGGTCTTTGCAGCCGCTTCCAAGGTGATGCCCTCCGCTCCCGCCGGCGCCACCAGCCCTTACTTCAACATCAATGACGACAGTTCCAACCGCGAGCAGGCCGACCAGTGGTCCATACGCATCGACGAGAACATCAACGCGCGCAACAAAATCACAGGCAGTTACTTCACCGGCAACATGCCTTACATCAGCACCCAAAGCCTCGGGCCGCTTTACACGGGCGGCAATATCCAGGGCAACAAATATGTGCGTCTGGGCTATGACTTCATCATCACGCCCACTCTTCTCAACCACTTCAACGCCGGCTTCACGCGCCGCCGTCGCCTTGAAACCTCGGGAGAGGGCGGATTTGGCGGCAACTGGGCCAGCAAGTTCGGCCTCAAGGGCGTAGGGGATCAGGTTTTCCCTAAATTCACCTACAACTACCCCGGCAATGGCATCAACAGCCCCAGCGATGGCCAAAGCATCTTCTATGACAACGTATTTCAATATGACGACGCGGTCTCGTGGCAGAAGGGTCGTCACAGCTTCAGGTTCGGCGGCGAATTTCGCGCCGCGCAGTTCAACCTCGGCATCCTGACCGGCAGCGCCGGCCAGTTCACCTTCGGCACCGGCCCCACCAGCACTCCGACTGACACCAACTCAGGCTTTGGCTTCGCCAGCTTCTATCGCGGCGCAGCCTCCAATGCGTATATTGACATTCCCCAGATCAACGGATTCCGCGCCAAGTATGTTGCCTTCTTTGCCGCCGACGACTGGAAGGTCGACAACAAGCTTACGCTCAACCTTGGCTTGCGTTACGACATGCCAATCCCGGTGACCGAGCAGGCAGACCGCATGTCCTATGTGGACCCGACCCTCCCGAATCCTGGGGCGGGGGGCCTTCCCGGAGCATATGTCTTTGAAGGCAGCGGCACGGGACGACTCGGCGGCAACTCCCCGCAGTCGATCTTCAAAAAGGCCTTCGGTCCTCGCCTCGGCCTCGCCTATTCGGTCGATCCCAAAACCGTCATCCGCACCGGCTACGGCATTTACTTCTCCACCCAACGCGTCGGAGGCTTCGCCGAGGACGACAGCCAGGGCTTCTTTTCCAGCTACACCTACCCCACCCCGGCCAGTCTGCAGACCCCGGCCGTTGTGCTCTCCCAGATCACCGCCTATCCGGGCAACTTGCCGCCCTTCATCGACCCCACGGTGATGAACGGGCAGAACAATGCCCTTTTCCTCGAGTCGAAGGTCGACCGCCCCGGGACCATCCAAAACTGGACCCTCGATGTGCAGCGCCAACTGCCCTTTAATACCATTGTTGATGTGGGCTACGTCGGCGCTCATGGCGACCACTTGCAGGCATTCATGCATGACCCCAACCAGGGCAATCCGGCCAACCTGTCGCGAGGCGCATGTTTGCAGGTCAACATTGCCAACCAGGCGACAAGCCCTGCTTGCGCGGGCCAGCCCATGGTCGCTGCGCCGTATGCCGGATTCACCGGCACCGTCTCTCAGGCCCTGCGTCCCTACCCACAGTATGGAACCGTCACGGTGGATTCAGCGACTATGGACGATCCCTTCGGCGATTACACTTACGACGCCATGCAGGTTCAGGTAACCAAGCGGACCAGCAGCGGGCTGACCGTATTGGCCAGCTACAGCTGGTCAAAGAACATCACCAATGCCGACTCGGAGTATCCGACCGAGGCCGCCTGGGAAGGTGACGGCACATCCGGCGCGCTGAACACCTACAATCTGAAGGTCGAGAAGGCCCTCAGCCAGTTCGACATCCCGCAGCGCGTCGTCCTGGCCTGGACTTACGATCTGCCCTTCGGCAAAGGCAGGCAATTCGCCAATCAGGGCGGAGCCGTAAACGTGCTGGCCGGTGGATGGAGAATTGCCGCCGTCCAGAAGTACCAAAGCGGCACTCCACTCAGCGTAACCTCGCCGGGCTGGACGTCGGGCATCTTCGCCGGCGGTGAGGGCGCAACCGGTTCATCCAGCCGTCCCAACAGCGTTTCCGGACAGAGCGTTAACGCGCTGCACGGCAAATATGTCTGGGGCACGAGCCGCCTGCTAAACCAGGCTGCCTTTACTCCTGCCGCCAACTTCACCTTTGGCGACGCGCCCCGCGCCCTCGGCGCCCGCGAACTCTTCAACACAAGCGAGGACTTCAACGTCACCAAGGCCATCCCCATGTTCACCGAACGGGTCCAGACCGACTTCCGCGTGGAGTTCTTTGACCTCTTCAACCGTCACCGCTTCACCGGCTTTGACACGTCAGTGACTTGTAGCACCTCGTCAACGCAAACCTGTAGCCCGCTGGTCAACACCAATTCAAACTTCGGCAACGCTTCGGGCCTTGCCTATGGCCCGAGAAACATCCAGGGATCGCTGCGGGTCACCTTCTGACGCCGCCGGGCGAATCTGCCCTGTTGCGTCCGACGTTTGAAAACAACCCAACACTCCCGGACCTCTTCAGCGAGGCCCGGGAGTGTTGCACTTTTGCGTGCTACATAGTCCAGGCCGCAGGACGATCGGTGATGAGAAAAAGCGCCTTACAGGATCGCGCAAGGACACTCACTGACGTGAAAATACACTACTATCAATCCATGTTTCGTTTCCGCAGCCGGAGTTTTCTGGTTTTTCCGGCAGTGATTCCGATTGCATTGGTGCTCTCGTTAGCCGGCACCGCGCAGGTTGCCAGTTCACAGATCCAGGATCAGGTTCAGGAACACTTTCTCGCTGCTCAGCTGGCACAGCAGCAGGGCCGGCTTGATGATGCGGTCGGTGAATACAGAGAAGTTTTACGGCTTCAGCCCCAATTGCCCGAGGCGTATGCGAATCTAGGGATCGTCTATTATGCACAATCCAAGTTCAGCGACTCTGCGGAGGCGCTCTCAACAGCTGCCAGGCTGAGGCCCGGCATGCGCGGAGTGAGCCTCTGGCGGGGAATCGATGAAGTGCGGTTGAATCGTCCAGCACAGGGAGTGCCCCTGCTGCGCGAGGCGGTTCGACTGGATCCGAATGAAAAGTTGGGCCAAAGCTGGCTGGGGACCGCGCTGTGGGATGCAGGACAGATGGATGCGGCTTTGATTCAACTGCGAAAAGCTGCCACGCGGTTTCCTGACGACCCCGATCTGCTTTTCGCGCTTGGCGAGGCATACGGCAAAGCCGCCAAGCAGCAGTCGATGCAGCTTCTGGAAGACTCCGCTGGAACAGCCATCTCGGATCGAATCTACGCGAGCACGTATGCCGCTGACCACGATTGGACCAAGGCCGAGGGCCATCTGCGCCGCGCTATTCTGCGCGATCCGAACTCGGTCGATGCGCACCTCGATCTTGCGGAGGTATTTCTCAATCAAGCTCAACCTCAGGCCGCGCTTGAGCAGCTTGAGCAGGCGGGTGCGCTCGCTCCAAATTCGGCAACCGTGTTGGCAAAAAGCGGCGAGTTGCTGATTCTCTCCGGGCGACTGCCAGATGGACTTTCCCGAATTGAGCAGGCAATCAAATTTGACGAAAGCGAAGCTCTCGACGCGCTGGGGCTTCCTGTGGAAGGCCGCATCTCTGCCAGCGAGGCGAGCGCGGGCCTTCTCGCGCTCTGTGTTGCAGCAGAGGAGAAGCTGGAGGCGATGCAACCATCAAGCGTTGCAAGAGATGTTGCACTGGCGGGCTTGTATGCACGATCGGGAGATGACGCCGCCGCTGCTCGAGCCTACCAGCGCCTTGCCCCCGCTGCGCAAATCGCGAAAACGACTGAGAGTGTTTTCGCCCAGGCGATGGATGCGATGCATCGGCACCGCTATGATGCGGCCGAGGCAGCTCTTCTTCGCTGGTTGGCGCTTCACCCCGGCGATCTTTCCGCGCGCTATGAGCTGGTTGTCGTGCGTCGTCAAGTGGCAATGGTGCAGATTGCGCGTTTGCTCGCGGTCGCGCCGGATTCCTACCACGTGCATCAGCTGCTGGGCCAGTATTATGTGGACCGCGAGGAAGATGAGAAAGCCCTGGCCGAGTACCTTGCTGTGGCTGCGGCCCGTCCCAATCTTCCCGATGTACACTTTTGGCTTGGCCACCTTTATTGGAAGCATGGGGATGCCGATCATGCGTTTGCGGAACTCACAAGGCAGCTGGAACTCGATCCAGGACATCCCGAGGCCAACGGCGAACTGGGTGCAGTGCTAGTGGCCGAAGATCGCGCGGCGGAAGCAATTCTGCACCTCGAGCTGGCGATCCACAGCAAGCCCGATCTTTGGCCTGCCTATGCGCAACTGGGCAGGGCCTACGCAATGGAGAAGAACTACGCGCGCGCCGAAGAAGTGCTGAAGCGAGGGCTGGCGCACGATGAGGATGCAGCCACGCACTATCAGCTCGCGATGATTCTGCGCGCTGAAGGCAAGACCGCGGAGGCTGCGCAGGTTTTTGCCCAGGTCCGCGCCATCAAGAAAGAGAAAATGGCCGCCTCTTCCACCACAGACACTGCAAGCCAGGGGGCGACCCCATGAGGAGGTGCCGGCAATTTGCCTGTCCTGCTGCCTTGTTGGTGCTGGCATCCTCGCTGGGCGCGCAAAGCGCGGCTTTGGACGAAGGCGTGAAGTTGATCCGCGATGGCCATTTCGATCAGGCCCTTGTCAAGCTCGAAGAGGCGCATCGCCTTGCGCCCGGCAATGCGACCATCGAGAATCTGCTTGGGATTACAGAAACCAAACTCGGCCACATCGATGAGGCGAATCGCGACTACCGAGACGCGATCCGCCTCGATCCATCACTCGCGGCTGCGCACAAAAACCTTGGCTTCAATCTCCTCACGGCCAAGGATTTTTCTCACGCGGAACCGGAATTGCGAGAAGCTCTGCGCCTCGATCCGCGGGATAACTTTGTTCATTACTATTTGACATTGCTTGCGCTCGATACTGGCCGCGACGCCGATGCGCTGGAGCAAGCCGCGCGCGCGGGCTCACTCATTGATAACGATCCAGACGCCAATGCAGGACTCATTGCGGCTGAGATCCGCCTGGGCCGTGCCGAGGCGGCGTTGAGCCGCATCACAAGCATGGAAGCAACCAACCAACTTTCTCCCGCGCGCGAGTATTCGATCGCTGTCCTCTTGACGCAGCACTCGTTTTATAACCAGGCACTCCATTGCTTTCAGCGGATCGCTTCACTCGATCCGTCCTGGGAAAGCCGCTATAACCTGGCGCTGGCAATGCTCTACGGTGGCCAATTCTCTGAGGCCTCCACACTATTATCCACATTGCACACCGAACGGCCTGCGAATGCGGATGTCCTCACCCTTCTCGGTTCGGCCTGCGAAATGCAGCAGAAGATCCCTGAGGCGTTGGAGGCCTATCGCGCCGCAGCCGTCGCCGACCCTTCCAACCCGGATCGAACGCTGGACTACACACGCCTGCTGATGGACATGGACCGGTATGACGAGGCCATCGAGTTCATCCAGACCAGTTTGGCGGAGACCGCCGCGACCTCTCCACTCCAATTGCGCCTGGGCGCTGTGGAGATGATCAAAGGCAACTACTCTGCCGCTCGCGATGCCTTTCAGGCTGTGCTCGGCACCAGTCCGGACCTCGATGCAGCGTATGTCGGCCTGGCACAGACCTATGCTCGCGAAGGCAAGGACGTTGAAGCGATTCACATCCTTGAGGCGGCGCGTGCGAAGCTCCCCGGCCATTACCTGCTCGAGTATTACTTTGGCATGTTAGCCAGCCGTCTCGGCCGCGAACAGGAAGCTATGGCTGCGCTCGAGAACGCTGCGCAACTAGAGCCCAAATCCCTCGATCCGTTCTTTGAGTTGGGCAAAATCTATGAGGCGCAGCAGGAATGGTCTCAAGCGCGAAAGGCTCTCGAGCACGTCATCGAGTTGAATCCACAATTCCAGCCCGCACACTATCAGTTGAGCCGCGTCTACGCGCGTCTGGGCCTTAACACTCAAGCCGCGCAGGAGGCACAACTGACCCGCACTTTGGTGGACGAGCAACGAGCTACGGCGCTTCAAAGGCAACGAGAACGGGGGGCGAGTTTCCAACCTCAGCCCCCCGGAACGCAGTGAAGTCCCAGCCTCGACCTGGATTGAAACGATTGCGGAAAGTAGTATGTTGGATGCACTCGAAGACACTCTGAATCGCAGTGTCACGCGTGGAATGCGACACTGGCGATTCAATTCTGCTGGAAAACATGCAGAATCGAGATTTGCGAAACTCATGAAACCAAGGCCTGCGGATTACATTCAAGCGTACTTGGGACCTCTCGGCTCGGATCGGTGCTCAAGTATGAGCGCTGACAGGTTCCGATTTTTTTCCGCGAAGGATGAATCGGGACGCATGACGCGGCACTTTCCGGATGACTTGAGGCACTGCCATGCCGGCCTGACTAGAAAACTTCACCGAGTCTGGAGAAAGAATCCAGTTCGAGCAAGTGCTGGCCCTGGGGCGCGGGGTCGAGCGTGGCGTGTTCCAGAATCCAGGTGTCTTTGTGGAAGAGAAAGACGGCGTGAAGGCCGGCGGCAAGAGCGGGATTGATGTCGCTCTTGATGCTGTTGCCGATCATCCAAAAAGTTTGTGGGGCGCGCGCTGCGTGGGGTTTGGGCTGATGGCGGGCGATGACTTCGCTGTAGGTGAGTGGATCTTTTTCGGCGACGATTTCAACGGCGGAGAAGTAAGTGGCGAGGCCGGAGCGGGTAAGCTTGTCGGCTTGTTCTGCGTGGTTGCCCTTGGTCATCAGGATGAGGCGGTGACGGGAGGCTAGCTCGGCGAGGGTTTCGGCAACGCCGGGCAGCAGCTCGATCTCCTGCACTGCAATGCTGCGGGCAAAGCTGCGAATGCGCTCGGTTTTTTCTTCGCTCACTGGGGCGGGGCTGAGGCGCTGAAAGCAGGTAATCAGTGAGCGGGTGAAGCTGGTAAGGCCGTAGCCGTGTGCGAGGATGGTTTCGCGCTCGACGGCGTTGAGGGTCTGGCGGACTTCGGCGGGGCTGTATTCGTGGTGATTGAGGTAACTGATAAAGGAGGCGATGGCGCGCTCGAAGTAGATATTGTTTTCCCAGAGCGTATCGTCGGCGTCGATCAGCAGGGTTTGGCCGGCAGGGAATTGGGACATGGGTTTCATGGTAACGAATCGGCGCGATTCGTTTTACTGCGGGGCGGCGGGGAGGGTGTAGTCGAAGGCGTAGGAGTGCTTGCCGTCGGCGATGGTGATGACCATGGTTCCAGCGATGCCGGCGAGTGCGCCTGCGCCGGAGCCGGGGACTACGGTGACGGAGAGCTTGTAGTTGCCGTGATCCATGGTGCCGGTGTGTTGGAGTGCGAAAGAGCCGGTGTGGCCCTGCAGAGTTCCCGTGACCTGCTCGATGGCGACGTAACCGGCGGAGCCTTTGGCGGGGTCGCCGGAACTCAGCATTTCACCTTTGCTGGCGGCTTCGAGGTCACCGTGGAATTGCTTGTCGAGTCCGTAGCGGGCGATGGCAGTGCCGGTGGTGGCGTCATCGGGTGCGAGAGGCGCCATCTTTACTTCAAAAGTTCCTGCAGCGTGACGGGTCATGACGGGGTCCTTTTGGCGGAGCTTCAAGGCTGAGGTCTGGGGGTGGGCTGCATGAAACGGAAAGCATAGGTATGCGCAGAGAACGATGCATTTGAGAGTACGCATATTCACCTAAATGGGGCTCTCCGAATTTGGGCTGCCGGATTGATGCGGGCTTCGTTCCCAATCATAACCTGCCGCCCGTATGGCGTGGGTTTCCGCGGCTCGTGCGCATTGCGGTGGAGGAATTCATTTGCATAGCGGTTCGCGGCTTTGGTACAAGGTAGCCAGGAGCACGATGTGCGCGTTGTAGTCAGGAGAGGTCGATGAGCACTGCAATTCCCCACGCAGCAATTCCCGCGGCAGCAACTCCCGGCACGGGGCCGCTTGCCGAGTTGGACCAATGGGACGACTTCATCGAGGGCCGTTACCGGGAAGGCAAATCCGAGGCGGAGTTTCGCATTTATGACGCGGCGGCCACACCGGGCGTGGCCGAGTTTTATCGCCTCAACCACGAGGGTCAGACGGTGGCCTACGTGCTTGAGAAAGAGAAGCAGTACTTCGGGCTGAACAAGGGGCTCAAGACGATCTGGGAGGCGGCGGAGTTTCTGAACACACTGGTGGATGACAGCGACCCGGACACGGACCTGACCCAGATTGAACATTTGCTGCAAACCTCGGAAGCCATCCGACGCGACGGCCAGCCGCGGTGGATGGTGCTCACGGGATTCCTGCACGATCTGGGCAAGTGTCTGTGCCTGTATGGGGAACCGCAGTGGGGCGTGGTGGGCGACACGTTCCCGGTGGGGTGCGCATGGTCCAGTGCGATCGTGTTTCCTGAATACTTTGCCAACAACCCGGACAAAAAGGTTGGCAAGTACCAGACGCAGAATGGAGTCTATGAGCCGCACTGCGGGCTTGAGAATGTGCATATGTCGTTTGGGCACGACGGCTACATTGCCGAAGTGATGAAGCCGTATATGCCCATGGAGGCCATGTATATGCTGCGCTTCCATTCGTTCTATCCGTGGCATCGCCACGGGGCCTATGAGCACCTGACCAATGCGCAGGATCGGGCGATGCTGGAGTGGGTGTTGAAATTTAACCAGTACGATCTTTATTCAAAGGGCCACGCCAAACCGGATGTGAAGCAACTGAAGCCGTATTACGACGATCTTTTTGCGGAGTTTTTGCCGGAGAAGATTGCCTGGTAGGGAAGTCGACTGCGCAAATACGAACCGAGAAAGGCCGTCCAGTGAAAATCGGGCGGCCCTTCTTTTTGGAGCGTGCCTGCGGCACCAAGACCAATTACTGCTGCAAAAGATAGGCGGCCGGCTTGAGCACCGCCATCCAATCCTGCGGCGAATCCACCAGCACATCCGGCGGATATGCGACCAGGCCCTCGGGCGACAGCCCGAATGTGCACCCGATCGACCAGACTCCCGCATTTCGCGCCGTCAGCACATCCACTTCGCTGTCGCCGATCATCACGGTCTCCTCGGGCAATGCGCCGGCCTCGTCCATCAGCGTTCGCAGGCCCAGCGGATCGGGCTTCTTGACCGGGAAACTGTTGCCGCCGTAAACATGCGTGAAGAAGGGCGCGAGACCCAGCGCGTCACAGATCGCCTGCGCGGGCCGCACCGGCTTATTGGTCAGAACCGACATCGATCGCGGGCGCCCATCCGGAAATGTCCGCAGTGCCGTCAGCGCCTCGATCACCCCGGCATAGGCATAGGTAAAGTCCAGCTTGTGTTCCCGATAGTAGTCCAGAAAGTAAGCGTACGCCTGGGCCAGAAAATCCTCGTCGACCGGCGAGCCATTTTGATTGTCCTGCTGCAAAGCTCTGCGCATCAGCATCAGCGCGCCGTCCCCGATAAAGCCCGCGACGGTGGCGTCGAGGAGCGGCTCGCGCCCAAAGTGGACCAGCGTGGCGTTTACGCTGTTGCACAGGTCGCGCGCGGAATCGATCAGCGTGCCGTCCAGATCGAACACCAGCAGCTTGAGACGTTCAACAGGAAGAGGGCGATAGACGCGAACCATGCGTCCAGTTTAACCGACGGCCGGAAGAATTCAGCTGTTGGCAACGATTCGATCTACTGGTCGTGCCCTGACGCGTACTTCAACCCGCGACCCGAGACGGTTGATGATTCTCGTCACGAATTCGGCATCGTTTGCGCATTTTCAACTGGCTCCACGCGCACCTTGCCAATGCGGCGGCCTTCCATCTCGACAACGGTCAAGCGGCGGTCTCCATAGACGATGCTTTCGCCGGGCTCGGGGATGTGGCCGAGGCGCATGAGGAGAAAGCCGGCGAGGGTTTCTACACCACCATCGCGGGGCAGCCGCCAATGCATCTGCGTTTCAAGGTCGCGAAGGTTCACGCCCCCTTCCATCAGCATGGCGCCACCGGCGGTGGCGAGCGCGGGGACGGCGGGCGAGTCGAATTCGTCTTCCAATTCTCCAGTCAACTGTTCGATGGCGTCCTCGGCGGTGACCAGGCCGACGGTGGAGCCGTACTCGTCGACAACAATGGCGAGGTGTCGGCGGCGCTGCTGGAAGTCGCGGATGAGGTCGAGGACGGAGCGGGTTTCTGGCACTACGAGGACATCGCGCATGACCTGGCTCAGTTTCAGTTCGGCGAAGGGAGTGGTTGTGGCGCGTGGATTGGAGCGGAAGTGGATGAGGCGTGCCAGGTCTTTGGAGTAGGCGACGCCGACTATGTATTCCGGACCGCGGGTTTCGTCGTAGACGGGGACGCGTGAATGCTTGCGCTCGATGACTTTGGCGCTGGCTTCCTCAAGCAGCATGTTGGAGGGCAGGGAAAAAATTCTCTGGCGCGGGGTCATAATCTCGCGAATGGAGACCTCATCGAGCTCAAGGGTGCGGTGGATCAGGCTTTCCTGAAATTTGGGCAACACGCCGACGTGGCGGGCGGCGGTCGCGATCAGCTTCAGCTCTTCGGCGGAGTGAACGGAGGCGCGGTCTGTCATGGGAATGTCGAAGCCGCGCAGGATGACGGTAGCCGAGCTCTTGAGCAGGCGGACGGCGGGCCGAGCCAGGGCCATGAAGACGATCATGGGCGGCGCGACCGCCAGGGCGAGAGCTTCAGCGCGCCGCAAGGCCAGGGATTTTGGCACCAGTTCACCGATCACGACTTCAAAGTAAGTGATCAGGGCGAAGCCGAGAGTGACGGCGACGATGTGGGCATAGAGCAGAGCGTGTGGTTGCATGAAAGGCAACGCGCTGAACCAGCCCATCAGGACGCCGGCGGCGAGGGGCTCGCCGATCCAGCCCAGGGCCAGGGAGCAGAGGGTCACTCCGAGTTGAACGGCGGGGAGGAAGTCGTCCAATTGCAGCTGGAGGCGACGGACAGCGCGAGCTCCGGGGACGCCGGCGGCCAGCATCTGCTGGATGCGGGTATCGCGGATGGAAACGAGGGCGAACTCGGCTGCGACAAAAAAGGCGTTGGCCAGAATAAGCAAGGCCACGGCGACGAATTTGAGCAGCGCAAGACCGTGCATCTCGCCTGTGAGGATAGCATTCGGCGGAGATCACAGATCAGGGACTAGGGACTAGGGACTTGGGAATAGGGAATAGGGAACGGGGACGAGGGAACTGAGAGCTAGGGGCCAGGGTTCATTGCGACTGCCCTTGGGAACCACGGGGCGGCAGGTTGCGTATGAAGGAGCAGACAAGGAATGGCGGTGGTACGCCGAGCTGGGTGACGGCGGAGAGTGCGAGCCGTCTGAGTAGACAAGATCCCTTCGTGGATTTTTGGCTGCGGGCAACTGCGGCATTTCAAGGGCCTTTGGGAGGGTACTGGTGGGTGCATCGCGAAAGAGCAGGCGATTCTGGATCTGGCTGAGCGTTGGGGTGCTGGTGCTGCTGGTGGGCGCAGGGCTCGCCCTCGCGCACATGGTGAAGGGCACCGCAATCGATCCCAATAAGATGGCCAAGGTGACGCGCGGCGATGTGGCGCGGTCCGTGGTGGCTACGGGGCAGATCCAGCCGATCACCAAGGTCGAGGTCAAGAGCAAGGCCTCTGGAATCGTGGAAAAGCTATATGTGGACATCAACAATCGGGTGCACAAAGGGCAGGAGCTGGCGGAACTGGATCAGCAGGAGATTGTGGCGCAGGTGGAAGCGCAGCGGGCGCAACTGGGGGCGGCCGAGGCCAACGTAGGAACCTTTGAGGCCAACATCGAACAGGACAAGGTGAACGCGAACGCGCCGGATCTGCCCATGTACAAGGCCACGCTGGAGCGCAATCAGGAGATGGCCAAGGAAGGCATTGTGAGCCGGCAGGCGCTGGACGACGCCAACAAGGACTATCTTGCGGCGATGACGCGGCGGGATTCCTCCAAGGCCCAGATCGGCGTGGACACCGCCAAGCTGCGCCAGGCGCGGGCGCAGGTGATGCAGAACCAGGCGAGCCTGAAGCAGCTGGAAGAGCAGTTGAGTTACACCACGATTCTGGCGCCGATGGACGGGGTGATTCTGTCGCGGGATGTGGAGATCGGCGACGCGGTCAGCTCCATCCTGGTGCTGGGCTCGACGGCCACGCTGATTATGACCGAGGGAGATGTCAACGAAGTTTATGTGGACGGCAAGGTGGACGAGGCGGACATCGCTCATGTGTACATGGGCCAGCCGGCGCGCATCAAGGTGGAGAGCTTTCGCGATCGAGTGTTCAACGGCAAAGTCACCAAGATTTCTCCCATGGGCGTTCAAAAAGACAATGTGACTACGTTTGAAGTCAGGGTTTCGATCAACAACCCCGGCGGAGAGTTGAAGGCCTTGATGACAGCCAATGCCGAGATCCTGTTGGATGAGCACAAGGGCGTGCTGACGGTGCCGGAAAACGCAGTGATCTACGATAACCAGAAGAATGCGTCGGTGTCGATTCAAGACAAGAAGCAAAAGGATGGCGAACGGAAGATTCCAGTGAAGGTGGGACTCTCCAATGGCTCGGTCACCGAGATAGTGAGCGGGTTGAAGGAGGGCGACGCGGTGGTGTTGCAGGAATAAAAAAAACATGGAACAGGGAATAGGAAAAGCAGGGAACAGGGAACAGGGCATCGAAAAGGGGCGTAAGATTAGTGGCAGAATCGCTGTGCCTCTCTGTGTCCGTCTGCGCACAGGGATGTTCGAAATCGGACGCTTACGGGCGCATGCGACAAGACTTGGCCGGTGGATCGGCTGAATTCATTGAGGCTGGCGCACTCCTGTTTTGGCAACCGGAATGCAAGCCTTATGGCCTGGGAGCGCCCGTTCCCTTAGTCCCTGCTCCCGGTTCCCTATTCCCTGTTTTGTGAAATGAGGCGCACCATGAAACATTTTCTTGTTGTAGCGGCGGCTTTGGCGCTGGCGGCAGTTCCTGCGCTGGGCTCAGAGGCCACCTTCGAAAAAAATCTGACGGCAAACGGCAGAGTGGAGCTTACTATCGCCACAGGGTCAGGCCATATTCATTTGACGCATGGGTCGGCAAACCAGGTGCATGTGTCAGGACATGTGCACTCCAATTGGGGCGGGAGCGACGAGAAAGTCAAAGAAATCGCGGCCAATCCGCCGATCGAGCAGACGGGCAACATCATCCGCATAGGCGCGCGACACGAAAACCTGCACAATATCAGCATCGACTACGACATTGAGGCGCCCGCGGACGTGTATCTGGATGCAGGTTCGGGATCGGGCGATGTAACCGATGATGGTGTGGGCGAAAACGCAAAGCTGAATACGGGCTCGGGCACGATCCACGCCACCGGGCTGCACGGAAGTTTCACGGTGAACACCGGGTCCGGAGATATTTACGCCGAGCAAACCGGGCCAGGGGATGTGAAGGCCGAGACAGGATCGGGCACCATCGAATTGCGTAACCTGCGCGGCGGCCTGCGGGCCCAGACTGGATCGGGCGACATCAAAATTCACGGAACCCCGGATGCGCCATGGCGTCTTGGCACCGGTTCAGGCAGCGTGGAGCTCTGGGCGGGGGACGCGCCGCTGACTCTGGATGCGGAGACGGGCTCGGGTAGCGTTCGCACCGATCGCGAGATGCTGACGCAGGGGACTACTGATCGGCACCACGTTACGGGCAAGCTGAACGGCGGCGGCCCCACGGTGCGCATCGAGACCGGGTCGGGCGACATTCGCGTTCACTAGAACGCTGTGGTCAGGCGCAGCGCAAAGCTTCGCGACGGGCCGATGGCGTTGCCGGAAAACAGCCCGCCAAAATCTAGCAGATCGAGCGTGTTAGTCAGGTTCTGTCCATCCGCCTGAAACCGCATCGTCATACGATCCGACTTGTACAAGTCCGCGCCTGCCGATGCGCTGGCCTGAAACGCCCGATCAATCCGGCCCCGCGTAAAATTGATGCGATTCAGCACCGCCTGGCCGTACTCGGCAAGCACTGTGGAGGGATCGCCGTCAAAGTCGAAGGGCAAGCCGCTGTCATATTCCGCGCCGAACGCAATCCAGAATCGCGGCGCAACTTGGTAGCGCAAGCGCCCGCGCACGGTGTTGCGCTGATCCTG
>PMOF01000235.1 GCA_003162495.1 Acidobacteriaceae bacterium | reverse complement strand
GTCTGTGCTCATTTATTTTTTCCTCAGGTTTATTATCCTGGTTCGTGTTTCTTAGGGAGTTTCCGGGTATGATGGGTGAATCTTAGGTTTGACCCTAAGTTTCTACTTGACAATTATGGTTCATCTCGCCCAAAGTAGCACACATCGTAGTGCAGAAATGCACTCCGGAGTTCCCGCTCTGGCACTCCGCACCGACAACATGGCAACCACCCTGGTGAGTGTGGAAGCACGCGAAGTCGTCCGCTGCGATTTCTGCAGCCTGGTCCAGTTCCGGACCAGCAACTCCCTTTGTAGAAAATGCCACAGAGCCCTCGACGTCGAGGAGCCTGTGCCTCTAGTGCCGCAACTGGTGACCAGCCCGCCCGCTCCGGCTTCGGCCGAGGCTGGTCTGCAAGTGGCTGGACAAGTGCGCGAGATTCGCCGCGCGCGCCACCTGAGCCAGCGCCAACTGGCGGGGCGGATGATGGTGCCTCGAACCTATATCTCGAAGATCGAAAACGGCAAGGCGATTCCGACGCTGGGTTCGCTGGAGCGGTTGGCCGCTGCCCTGGAAGTAAACGTGTGCCAACTGGTCAGAAACTCCCGCAGCCGGCGCGACGACGAGGTGGCTGCGATTCTGACCGACCCGTTCCTGGCCGAGGTCGCGGCGTTGCTGCCCCAGTTGGACTCGCTGCATCGGACGCTCATCTACGGCGCGGTTCGGGATGCGGCAATGGGCCGCCGCCGGAGCGCGTAACGGCGGGCGCGTTTCGTTGCCGGTCTGGGCAGGGTGCAGGCGCGATATCTCTTCTTGCGCGCCCGTTCCCTTGCCGGCGCGGGCGGGCAGAGCGGTAAGCGATTGCGGCGCATGGACGCTTGTGCTACGGTCGAGGATGCGAGACCTTAGCTCCGGCTGAGGCATCTACCGGCCGGTGCGCGGCGCAGGCTGTTGTCCATCGCCCGGCGCCAGTCTATTCTCGTTTGGCATTTCTTTTTGAGGGCCATCGAGCCAGACATGGAAGCCCCAAGAGCAAAGTAGAGGCGAGTCCCTTGTATCCAACCGGCACGCTGCGCATTCATGAACTGACCTCGGAGGAGCGCGCTGTTTATGCGACGCTCAAGCCCGAGTGCCTGCCGCAGCATGTGGCTATCATCATGGACGGCAACGGGCGCTGGGCCGGCCACCGTTCGCTGAAACGATTCCTCGGCCACCAGCAGGGCGCCAAATGCGTTCAACTGGTCACTGAGACGGCCTCGCGCATTGGCCTGCCCTGGCTCACGCTGTACGCCTTTTCGCTTGAAAACAACCTCCGCCGCCCGCGCGCCGAGGTCAACTTCCTGATGCGGCTGCTGCGCAGCTACCTGGAGAGCAACCTGCAGCGCATGATGGACAACAACGTGCGCATCCGCTACATCGGCCGCATCCGCGAATTGCCTCCCGAGGTCCAGGACAAGATGCAGTGGGCCGCCGAGGCCACGGCGCGCAACACCGGCACCACGCTCACTTTGGCGCTGAACTACGGCGGCCGCTCGGAGCTGGTGGACGCATTTCGCGGGCTCGCTGCCGAGATGCAGCGCAAGCACCTGAGCCCCGATCGCCTCACCGAGGAAGACATCCATCGCCATCTCTACACGGCCCACATGCCGGACCCGGATCTGCTTATCCGCACCTCCGGCGAGATGCGCCTGTCGAACTATTTGCTGTGGCAAATTGCCTACACCGAGATCTTTGTCACCGAGCGGCTGTGGCCGGATTTCCGCGGCATTCATCTGCTCGAAGCCATCGCCGACTTCCAGCGCCGCGAGCGCCGTTACGGCGGCCTCGGCGAGGGCTCCGGCGAAGTGGACGAAGAAACCGAGCGGGTGAAAATTGGGGCGAGTTGATTGCCGGTGTCTGAGCGGCCTGACTCTGTGAAATTGGACTTGATCTCAAGCAGACACGAGTTGCACCCGCTGGCAAAGGCTTAAAAGAATGGGTTATTGAAGTCGGCGATGAATTGGATCCCGGGAATATCCAGCTTGGTAAGTTCTTTGTCGCCTGTTAGAAACAGATCGATCCCAGCCGAGGCTGCGCAGGCCAGGTGGATTGCGTCGGCAACTTTCACCTTTTGCCTTCCCCTAAGCCTGCTGAATGTTGCTACAGCCCCTTCGTCGAACGGCAAATAGGAGAACCCCATCTCATCGATTGTCTGGCGCATCGTCAGCGTCTTCTGCGGCGTCGCCGATAAATCTGCTCCCGCCATGACTTCACCGAGGGCGAGGTAACTCGTGTGGAGCGAATCGCCCCGTCTGCGCGCTCGCACGAGAAGCTCCTCGACCCGCGGCCTGTAGACTGGATGGCATTCCACCAGATAGATGAACAGCATAGTGTCCCAGAAGATACGGCTCATGCCGCATCTTCCTCGTCGTAGCCGCGAACCCGGCGAACGAACGCCTCGCCTCCGCCGTACTCTGCCAACTCCTCTTTGAGCAGGCCACTTATCTTTTCGGTCAACCGGTGCGCCCACTCCTCGGGCGTCTCTTCGCGTGCTTCCGCAAGTGCGTATTCCGGCGGCCTATTTCCCGCTTTTGGTTCCGCAGCGGGATTTGCCACACGATACCGTACAACTACCGTAGGGCTCTGCTTTGACGGCGGGCCTTCGATTTCTTCGATTTCAAGTCCATTCTCTCGAAGGAACTTGCGTCCTGTGAGCGCTTCACAGATTTGTGGAGTATGCCGGGGCGGAAATCCTTCGCCCCTGAGGTCGTGATTAACGTCACGGACTCGAATAGAGAACCGCGACTTGCCTTCGTGAACCGCCGGATTGACATACTTGGCTTTCGCAAAGGCCCGAATACGATCGCTTAGCCCGATGTTCATGAGGGTTCTCCTGTTGGAAAAGATACATGAGACTAGATAAAAATGCAAAATGTACTGATTAAGACTATCTGTCTATCGGGCCTTCGCACCTCTCCTCGGCCACCCCGGGAAATGCCCCCGCTCCATCAGTGTATTCTCTCCCTTGGCATGAAACGGATTCTTACCGCCCTCGTACTGATTCCCCTGGTCCTGGCCGCTGCGCTTCTGGGGCAGCTTTGGCTCGTGACGCTGGTTTCGGCAGCAGCGGCGGTGCTGGCGGGCTGGGAGTTTCTCGCGCTGACGGAGCGGAAAGGCGCAAAGCCGCCGATCATTGCAGTTCTGGTTGCCCTGCTGGCGCTGTTTGCAGGGGGCTACGAATGGCCCGACCAATCCACCGCAATTCTCGGCCTCCTGAGCCTGGCTCTGCTGGTCTATTGCACCTTCAGCTCGCCGGTTGAGCGGGTGATGGCCGACGCCTCGGCTTCGATCTTTTGTCTGCTCTACACGGGATTCACCCTGACCGCCCTGCCCGCCCTGCGCGAGCAGACCAACGGGCCGTCGCTGCTGATCTTTTTGCTATGCGTGGTATGGGCTGGAGACATTGCCGCCTATTACATGGGCCGTGCCCTGGGCCGGCACAAGCTGGCCCCCACGCTCAGCCCCAACAAAACCTGGGAAGGCGCGCTGGGCTCGGTGGCCGGCAGCCTGCTGGCCGCGGGCGGCCTGGTGAGCCTGGCACACTGGCTGGCCCAATGGGACTCCTCGA
>PMOF01000245.1 GCA_003162495.1 Acidobacteriaceae bacterium | reverse complement strand
TTTTTTCTTCTAACTGACTGGGCCAGCGTGCTTTCTCAGGATAGGAAAGACATGCGGTCTCCGGATAAGAAAGACGGAATATGAATGGTGACTGGATCCAAGTGTCGTCCACGTTGAGGCGCGTCGGAGCCCGGACGTTCACGCTCTTTCTTCGTCTTTTGAAAGCTCTTTGCATTCGTGAACGTGGATCAATACCACATTCTGCTGTAACAGTGGCGTGCGAATTGCGTTGCGATCACTATTGATTCGTCTAGTGACAGAATCCGTTAGAACTGCAGCAAACCGGTGCGGAAAATCTCCAAATTGCTGTTCGCGGTTCGACACTTCGTCTCAATCGTGACGAACAGTAGACAGCACGCCTCTCTGAAACACCGTGCGCGCATCGGCAAGCCTTCACACCACGGCATAGGACCTTGGTATACCGCGCCTATTTATCTGAAACTGCTGAAGGAGAGGTCTGGGGGGCGATTGCTGAACCCGCGGCAAGATCGAAGGTTATAGATTCGCGGGGACCGTTGTTTGGCAAACCGATTGCTCATTCAGGGATGAACTCGCTTGCGAAAAGGCAAGAGACAGCTTCATCCATCCTGGTCTCTATCCCCCTTATTTTCCGCCGCGACAGCGCGTGGCATCGATCTTTCCGTGTGAAACGCCAGGAGCGAGCAAAGCATGTCGAAGCAGGGAGCAGTGCTGGCATTCGGATCGATTGCGGAGCGGCCGTCAGCCGCGATTCAATCGCCTGCGGTCGCCTCCAGAGTCGAGAGTCCATGGATCGTAGCCATTGCCGTCATGTTGGCGACGTTCATGGAGGTTCTGGACACCGCGATTGCCTCCGTTGCACTTCCGTACATCGCCGGTTCGCTGTCGGCCTCCACCGACGAAGCGACATGGGTGCTGACCAGCTACCTCGTCGCCAANNGCGATCGTGCTCCCCGCCTCGAATTGGTTTGCGATGCGGATCGGGCGCAAGCGCTTCTTCATCATTTGCATCGCCATCTTTACGGCATCGTCGTTCGCGTGCGGGGCCGCGCCCACGCTTGGGTTCATTCTGGTGGCACGTGTACTGCAAGGAGCAGGCGGCGGAGCTCTGCAACCGCTGTCGCAGTCCATTCTTCTGGAGAGCTTTCCGCCTGAGAAGCGGGGCGTCGCCATGGCGGTGTTCGGATTCGGCGTGGTGTGCGCGCCCGTCCTCGGGCCAACGTTGGGGGGCTGGCTCACTGACGCCTATAGCTGGCGCTACGCGTTCTATATCAATATCCCGGTCGGCATCCTGGCGATGCTTATGATTGCCCGATTTGTTCAAGACCCGCCGAACATGCGCGGCTCGAAGTCAATTGGCTTCGACGGCATCGGCCTGGGCACGCTGGTAGTCTGGATCGGCTGCCTGCAGATTATCCTCGACAAAGGTCAGGAAGACGACTGGTTTGGCGCCACCTGGATCCGCTGGGCCGCGCTGCTGNNTGTGGCACAGCTGGCACGCTGAACATCCGCTGGTCAATCTGCGTGTGCTCAAGAACTGGAACTTCGCCGTCGGCTGTTTGCTGATTCTCATGTTCGGCATTTCGATCTATTCGACGGTCACGGTGTTGCCGCTCTTTTACCAGGAGCTTTTGGGTTATACCGCGTTCACGGCCGGGATCGTGGTGGCTCCGCGAGGCCTGGGCAGCATTGTGGCCATGCCCATGATCGCGTATCTCTCCGAAAAGATCGACGCGCGTTATTTGCTCACGTTCGGCTTTATGCTCTTTGCGGTAACCACGCTGTACATGGGCAGCGTGACCACCGAAATCAGCCCCTGGACGCTACTGATACCCATCCTGATTACCGGCTTTGGCGTGGGATTCATCTTTGTGCCCATCAGCACCCAGGCGTATGGAACTCTGCCTCGGGAGCAGATTGGTGCGGCCAGCGGGCTATACAACCTGATGCGCAACATTGGCGGGTCGATTGGAATCTCGCTCACCGCCACGCTCCTGACCCGGCGCAGCAGTTTCCACCAGAGCGAGATGACCAACTACAGCCCCCTCAGCGGCCAGCAATTCCAATCGGCGCTGCAGACTCAGATGGGCGCCCTGGGCACCCATTTCGGGCCGGCACACGCCCAGTATCCAGCCGAATTGCAACTGTACCAACAGTTGCTGTATCAGGCCACCGATTGGGCTTTTGTCGACGTGTTCCGCTGGCTGGCCCTGCTCTGCCTGTCGGGAGCGGGGATTGTGTGGCTTTTCAGGCGCGTACAGAAGGGACGCCCGCCGGCCGGCGCCGGAGCGCATTAACACCGAAGTGGCTCCATTTCCTCCTCTCGGCCTCTCTACTCCGCTGATTACATTGATGCTCCAGCCTTTACCATTCGGCTGTTCACTATGCAAGTGAAGGAAGTCGCATCCGGTGCGACCCAGTGCGAATTCAGTAAGCCCTGTTTGACGAAATCCGAAGCCAACCGCAGAACTTCGAGGTCCAGGTCTGGCATCTCCCTCGATGGTCTACAGAATCGCCTTGTCCGGCGATGAGAACAGGGGCTTGAGAAGACTCATTTCGTTGTGATGATTGCAGTTTCTCTTTTGTGATCAAGGTCACATCGAGTCGTGCAAAGCTGGGAGCAGACTTACCCAGAAAGTGACCCACACCGCACCCGGAGGAGTAATTTATGTCGACAGCAGTAGTAGAGATTCAAAACGAAATTTTTGATGAGGCATTTGCCACTATTCGTAAGGGGGGCGTGCGTTCCCGGTATGACAACTTTATTGGCGGCAAATGGGTAGCTCCAATTCTGGGCAAGTACTTTGCCAGCCACAGCCCGATCAATGGCGTGAAGCTCGCTGAGTTCGCGCGGTCTTCGGCAGCTGACGTCGAAACCGCTCTCGACGCCGCACATGCAATCAAGGACGAGTGGGGCAGCACTTCGCCCGCCGCCCGCGCCGCCGTTCTCAACCGGATCGCTGACCGGATGGAGGAGAATCTCGAACTCCTGGCCCTGGTCGAAACGCTGGACAACGGCAAGCCCATTCGTGAGACGCGCAACGCCGACGTTCCCCTGTCGATCGACCACTTCCGCTACTTCGCAAGCTGCATTCGCGCAGAAGAGGGTTCAGCAGGCGAGTTGGACAAAGACACCGTTGCCTATCATTTCAAGGAGCCAATGGGCGTGGTGGGGCAGATCATTCCGTGGAATTTTCCCTTGTTGATGGCGGCCTGGAAGATCGCGCCGGCAATCGCCGCGGGAAATTGCACCGTGATCAAGCCGGCTTCGAATACACCGCTCAGCCTGCTTACCCTGATGGGACTGATCGGCGATATCGTGCCTCCGGGCGTTATCAATGTCGTGACTGGACCGGGTGGCGAGATCGGCAAGTCGCTGGCCGGGAATCCGCGCATCGCCAAGATCTCATTCACTGGAGAGACGACCACCGGCCGCCTGATCATGCAATATGCGTCCGAGCCCATCATTCCGCAGACGCTGGAACTGGGCGGCAAGTCGCCGAACATCTTCATGGCCGACGTGATGGATAAAGACGATGACTTCCTGGACAAAGCTCTGGAAGGATTTGCGCTGTTCGCGTTCAATAAAGGGGAAGTCTGCACATGCCCGTCCCGCGCGCTCATTCATGAATCGATTTTCGATCGGTTCCTGGAACGCGCCGTCGCCCGCGTGGCAAAGATCAAGGTGGGGAACCCACTCGATCCTGCGACACAGATGGGAGCACAGGCGTCGCGTGACCAACTGGAGAAGATTCTCTCCTATATCAAGATCGGTAAAGAGGAAGGCGCACGCTGCATGACTGGCGGCGAGCAGGCGCATCTGGGCGGCGATCTGGAGAATGGCTTCTACGTCAAGCCGACCGTGTTCGTGGGTCATAACAAGATGCGTATCTTCCAGGAAGAGATCTTTGGACCGGTGCTCTCTGTAACCAAGTTCAAGACGATCGAAGAAGCGCTCGAAATTGCCAACGATACGCCCTATGGTCTCGGCTCAGGCGTGTGGTCGCGCAACGGTACAGATGCCTATCGCCTGGGACGCGGAATNNGGCAGACCAAGAACCTGCTTGTGAGCTACAGTCCGAAGGCCCTGGGTCTCTTCTAGGCAACCTCTGGCAATCATGCATCTAACACGGCTGAAAGGAAAAACAAAATGGCGAAGAATATGAAGGCGGCGGTAGTTCGTGAATTTGGCAAGCCTCTGGTGATCGAAGACGTGGCAATCCCGGAGCCGGGTCCAGAGGAAATACAGATCAAGATGGAGGCATGCGGCGTATGTCATACCGATTTGCATGCCGCAGAGGGTGATTGGCCCATCAAGCCGACGCCGCCCTTCATACCTGGGCACGAGGGTGTTGGGTATGTCTCCGGCGTTGGCCGGAACGTCAAGACAGTCAAAGAAGGCGATCGCGTGGGCATCGTCTGGCTCTACTCCGCGTGCGGACAGTGCGTCGATTGCCTTGCAGGACAAGAGTCCTGCTGCTCAAAAGCGGAGTTTGGCGGCTACACCAAGAACGGCGGCTA
>PMOF01000008.1:2812-3029 GCA_003162495.1 Acidobacteriaceae bacterium | reverse complement strand
GAGAATTGTGCGGATTCCGGCGGGGTCGAATCAAAGGCGGAAATTGCCACACACGCATGGGGCTCTGGTCATTTTTTCCCGGCTGCATCGTCGTTGCTGTGATTTTATTTGGCGGGCGCAAGGCTTGCGGCTTTGGCGCGTTCGACAGCAGCATCGGCGATGCGTCCCTGCCGTTCATAGGCAAGAGCGAGTTGGATGTGGGGCTCGGCGAAGGTGG
>PMOF01000008.1:0-2747 GCA_003162495.1 Acidobacteriaceae bacterium | reverse complement strand
CAGCGGCTGCGGCCATGGCACTGGCCTGCTCGGCGAGCACGCCGGCCAGCGTGACGCGAGGACCGGGTTGGCCGGGCAGAAGCGGGATGGCCTTCTCCAGGGCCTGGCGCGCTTCGTCGAGACGAGAATCCTGCTTGAGGGTGCTGCCCAGGATGGCCCATGCGTCGCCATTTTCAGGACGGAGCGCTACGGCTTTTTTCAGTTCGATGACGGCTTCGTCGAGCTTGCCGATCTGCATATAGAGAATGCCGAGGGTGTAGGGCGGGTCCTGCAGAGACGGGTCCATTTGACCGGCGCGGGTGAGCTCGGCGATGGCGTCGTCTACACGGTCTTTGAATTTGTAAGCCATGCCCAGGTCGTAGTGGAGTTGGGAGTCGTTGGGGTCTAGTGTTAAAGCGTGCTGAAAATCGACGATTGCGTCATCGAAGGCGGAGAGCTGCACATGGGCAACACCCTGGTCCTTATAGATGGTTGGATCGTCGGGCGAGAGGGTCAGGGCCTGCTGGAACCATGCGAGCGCGTCCTTTGCGTTGCCGGTGAGGGTGAGAGCCAGACCCAGATTGGTTAGCGCGCTGAGATTGTGGGGCTCACGCTCGATGGCTTTCCGGAACCAGGAGATCGCTTCCTGCTGGCGTCCCTGGCGCTGCAGGGTCATGGCCAATTCGTTCTGGACGCCGGGCAACTGAGGGTTGAGCTGGACGGCCAGTTCCAGGTGGGGCGTAGCGGCCTCGTCCTGGCCGGCGGCCTCAAGCGTGCGGCCATACTCAGACTGGGCGAGGGCGTTGGCGGGCTCCAGCTTGACCGCGGCTTCGAACATGGGGCTGGCTGCGGCGTAGTCGTGTGACTGGCGGAGTACGATGCCGAGGTGGATGCGCGCGGGCACATATGAGGCGTCGATCGAGAGGGCTTGCTGGAACGCATGTTGCGCATCGCTCCAGTTGCTCAATTGGGCGTAGAGAGAGCCGATGGCGTCCCAGACTTCAGCTGTTGCTGCTCCACGCTTATTTGCTGCGACGAACATTTCGATGGCCTGATCGAGTTTGCCGGTGGCGGCGAGTGCGCGCGCATAGGCCTCGCAGAAGACGGCATCGACCGGTGGCTGGCCGGGTTGTTGCGAGGACTGGAAAGCCGCGCTGAATTGAGGGATGGCCTTCTCCGGACTGCCATTGCCCGCGTAAGCCAAGGCGAGATTGGTCTCCACTCCCTGGTCGCCGGGTTTGAGATTGAGGGCGGACTCAAGTTCGGGAACCGCTTCGGCAGGCTTGCCCAACTCGATCAGAACCTCGCCCAGGGCTTCGTGGCCCTCGGCAATTTGAGGCGCCAGTCGGGCGGCCTCAGCAAACTGTGCCCGAGCCGACTCCAGATTGCCGGCCTGACGGGCCGCGTAGCCAGCGCGAAAGGCCGCGTCCGCGCGTTGGAGCAGGTCGTCGGGCTTCTGCTGGCCGGTTGGCTGCGTGGGCGCCTGGGCTGCCTGAAGCAACGAGGAGACGGCCAGGAGGCAGATCGGGAGAACGAGCAAAACGCCGCGAAGCCGGTGCATGGTTTATTTTCCCGCAGATTGCGGCTTGACATTGTTTTGCAGGTCGACGACAAGCTGAAATTCGCGGTTGGCCTCCTCCACCTGGCCGGTGGCTTTATAGGCCTGGCCGAGCAGGTTGTGGGTCAGGAAGTTCGAGGGGTCCATTTTGGCTGCATGATCGAGATATTGGAGGGCCTGAATGGGCTGCTGGAGCTTNNGCCTCGGCAAACTGGCCATTGCGGATGTATGCGTCGCCGAGCCGGTCATAGAGAGGTCCGTTGAGGGGATTGATGGTGCGTTCGGCTTCCAGTTCGTGAATGGCGCCGGTGACGTCGCCCTTGGCCAGGGCCACCTCAGCGAGGAGTTGGTGGGCGAGAGGCAGCACGGGATTGATCTCCAGCGCCTTTTGGGCCTGGAGCGCGGCCTCGGCGGGGAACTCGCGGCGGAGAAAGAGGCGGCCGGCCAGGAGATAGGCCTCGGCGGAGTCGGGCGCAAATCCGTATTGAGCGGCGAAGGCGTGGCGGGCGTCGTCGTAGCGTTTGACGTCGGTATAGCAGAGGCCCAGCACGTATTGGGGATCAACGTTGGCGCCTCCGACCGCTGCGTGCGCCTGCTCAAGGAAGGGCAGAGCCTCCGGCGACCGTCCCGTGCGAAAGAGGCTGACGCCATGCATTTCGATCGACTCGCGATCGCTGGGATCCTGGGCGACGGCCTTGGTGAAGGCTGTAATTGCCTCGGGGAATTCTGCTTTCTGGTAGAAGATGAGGCCGCGCCAATGCTCGACGCCGGCGGGTTCGGGGGTCTTGGCGGCCAGTTGATCGAGCAGAGCCATGGCCTTGTCCAGGCGTCCCCGCTCGGCTAGCCTTTGGGCTGCTTCAATGGGCGTGGGAGCGGGCTGTGCGGTGTCGTTGCCGGTAGGGGTTGGAGTTTGCGGAACCTGGGCATAGGCTGTGAAGCTCAGGAGTGCGAAAAGAAGTGCGGAATTGAATGTGCGATGCATTTGCGAAACCTATTTTAGAGTTTACGGCGTTGTGGGGCGAAATCTATTTTGATCCTCTTGCGGCCCGGCTGAAGCCGCGCCCATTCAAAGCATCAGAGTTCTTGCGCGTCCTGACCCGAATGACTCCGACCGGCGTTGGGGCGCAAAAGGAAGAGGGGAGCCGAAGCTCCCCCCGAAGTTAGTTGCGGCTCCTCCGCTGAATTAGAACTGGACGCGAAGAGAGAACTC
>PMOF01000044.1:21489-27647 GCA_003162495.1 Acidobacteriaceae bacterium | reverse complement strand
TCCGCCAGCTTCCTGCTTGAGTGGTTTCCCAAGCGGTGATTTGGGTACATTAAGCCATGCACGTTCCCACGCTTCGCTTCACTGACCAGGACGCAACTCACTCCTTCACCCTTGCAAACCCATCCACATCCATTGGCCGCGCACCAGGCCAGGATGTGGTCCTGAGCGATCCCTGCGTCTCGCGCCAACACGCGATTGTTGTCAACGAGGGCAACGTTTGGACCGTGGTCGATCGAAACAGCAGTCACGGCACGTTCCTGAATGGAACCCGTGTGCAGCGCGCTGAACTCAACCATGGCGATGTCCTCCAGCTTGGCTCCCTGGAAGGGTCGGAGATTCATTTTCATCTTGAGGCCGGCTCCGGGATCGATGCCGGGGTGCTTCACACTTCCGTCAGCGGCCTGCTCTCCTCCCTCAACTCTCTTGAGCCTTCCGGTCAAAGCAACCGCCCGGCGGGCAGCGAAATCGAGCGGCTCAACTGGTTGCTCAGCGCCGCGCGCCAGCTCAACGCCGGCGGCGCGATCACTGAAATCCTCACCACGCTGCTGCAGTTGACCCTGCAACTCACCGGCGTCGAGCGCGGCTTTGTCTTTCTGCGCGAAGAAGACAAAATGAGGCTGGCGCTGGGATTGAGCGCCGACGGAAAAATCGTGGACGAAGACTCGACCGTCTCCCGCCGGGCCATGCAAAGGGCCATCGAAAGCGAATCAAAGTTCTCGGTAAGCGATACCCTTGCTGACCAGGACGTCTCCGCCTGGGCCAGCGTGATGATCAACAAAATCCGCAGCATCTACTGCATCCCCTTGCGCAAGCGCGATTCAAACAGCCAGCAGACCCAGTTGCTGGGACTGCTCTATCTCGATAGCCAGGTGGGTGTCGGAAACCTCAGCGAAGTCGATCATCAGGTACTCGATACCATCGCCACTGAAGCCGCGGCCCTGCTGCATAACGTCTTGCTCGCCGAGCAGGAATCCAAAGCCCGCCAGGCGCGCGAGGAACTCGCCATTGCCGCAAGAATTCACAGCAGCCTCATGTCCATCGCGTTGCCGGTGATTCCCTACGCCGTGATTCAGGCCAAGAGCATCCCTTGCCTTGAAATCGGCGGAGATTTTTACGACGCAATTACCCTTGGGGACTCCGTGTGCATCGGCATTGCGGACGTGTCCGGCAAGGGCGTGCCCGCGGCCATCGTGGCCGCGACCCTGCAGGGCATCATCCATGCGCAACTGATTTCAGGGCAGCGCCTGGCGGATATCGCCGCCCTGGTCAATCATTTTCTCTGCACCCGCAACGTCAGCAAATACGCCACCATGGTGCTGCTCAAACTCTTTTCCGACGGAACTGTTGAGTATATAAATTGCGGCCATATCCGCCCCCTCTTTGTTCACGGCGCGGAGGTGCGGCAGTTGGAAGAAGCCAATCCAATCGTCGGACTGCTGGCCGGAGCAACCTATGCCTCCGCGCAATGCAAATTGCAGCCCGGCGAGCGTATTCTGCTGGCCACCGACGGACTCGTCGAAGCGGAGAACTCCATCGGAGAATCCTTCGGCGATGCCCGATTCAATGCCATTGCTCACCTTGACGATGTGGCCGAGATTCTCGCTTCGGTTGCCGAGTTTCAGGCCCCCAGTGAAGCCCAGGATGACTGCACGCTGGTCGGGATTCAATACAAGGGTTAGCTACAAAAAACAGCCGGCTTGAATTGCCAAAGAAACGTCTCGATGAAACTGCATCGGCCAGCTTGTGAGAGTACCGGAGACCAACCAGGCGTGATACCGCAATCGAGACAGTCCGACAAAATCCAATTCCAATCCACTGCGGCGATTTTCCCTGCTAAGGGCCCTCCGGCTGCAAAGACGACGCGGGAAGACTAAAGTGGATTGGGTGAGTTTGCTCAACCCTGGGCCGCGGCAACCGAAAGGGCCATCCCGCTGCCGCAGTGGCGAGCTCCGGAATCGTTCCATTCAAAGCAGCAAGTAAGGTGGGGTACTGCATTGCGCGAGTCCATTGATTGGCCACTCAAGACACAGCCGCCGCGGCCACGCCGCCGCACATTCCTTTTTCTGTTAGCCATCGTTGCCGTCATCGTCTTCGGCAGCCGCACCGCGCTCTCCTATTGGGTTGACCTGCTCTGGTTCCGCTCGCTCGGCTACGGAGAAATTTTCTGGAAGACCCGCGGTCTTGAGTGGGGCGTCTTCACCGCTTTCACGGTGGTCACGTTTCTCATTCTGTACGGAGCCTTTTCCGCTCTCAAGCGCGCGCATGCCACCGATCTGCCCAGCGAACACACGATTTTCATCGCCGGCAATCCTGTCAACCTGCCCGTTGGTCCCGCCCTTCGCCTCATCGCCATCGGTATATCCATCGTGATTGCGCTGGCCACCGGCGCCGCCATGCAGGCGCAGTGGCCCACCCTGGCGCTCTACTGGTATGCGCCGCGCGTCACCGGCAGCGTGACCGACCCCATCTTTGCCAGGCCGCTCAACTTCTATCTTTTTACCCTGCCCGCCTGGCAGCTCTTTGCCGGCTGGTTGTTGACGCTGGCCGTGCTCACCTGCATCCTTTCCGTCGTCTTCGTCCTCATCGCGGGCAGCTCCCGCGCCATCGGCGGGCGTTTCAATAGCGGCATCTCACTGCCCTGGCGCGGCCTCTCCATCACCCTTGGGTTCCTGCTGCTGGTGCTTGCCATGCGCGTATACCTCGGCCGCTTCGAGCTCCTGTTCGATCACCACACGATCTTTGATGGCGTGACCTACACCGACGCGCACGTCTCGCTTACCGGCCTGCTCTTCGTGTGCGTGGCGCTGGTGCTCGGCGCGCTGATCGCCTTGGCCGGCGGAATCTTCAGGCCCCGAGGACGCTGGCTACTTGCGGCCATCGTTCCGGCCGTGGTCTGCTATGTCGCCGTCGGCGTGGTCAGCTGGTATGTCAGCAGCTTTCTGGTCAAGCCCAACGAACTGGTTCGCGAACAGCCCTTCATCGTCCACAACATCGAGATGACCCGCACGGCCTACGGCATCGATCGGTTTGCTCGGCGCGAGTTTCCCGCCGAGACGACCGTGGGCGCAACCGATCCAGCCAACAATCAGCCCACCTTGCAAAACATTCGCCTATGGGACGTGCAGGCGCTCAAAGATACGCTGCGCCAGATCCAGGAAATCCGCACCTACTACGACTTTCCCGACATCGACATCGATCGCTACCAAATCGACGGCGCGCAGCGCGAGGTGATGCTGGCCGCGCGCGAGCTCAACGTCGACAAGCTGCCCGAGAGCAGCCGCAACTGGATCAACGACAAACTCATCTACACCCACGGCTACGGCATCACCATGAATCCTGTGAACGGATTTACGCCCGAAGGCCTGCCCACGCTGATGCTCAGCAACATGCCCGTCCAGAGCACCGTTCCCGGCCTCAGCGTTACCCGCCCCGAGATTTATTTCGGCGAAATGACCAACACCGACGTGTATGTGAAAACGCGGCAGCAGGAGTTCAATTACCCCGAGGGCCAGACCAACAACCTCACCTCCTACCAGGGCGACGGCGGCATCGTGGTGGGCGGCTTCTTGCGCCGTATCCTGCTCGCCTTCGATCGCGGCGATATCGCCAAGCTGCCCTTCAGCGACGATGTCAACGCCCAGAGCCGCTTGCTCATGCGCCGCAACGTGGTCGATCGTGTGACCACCCTCGCCCCGTTCCTCACCTTCGATCACGATCCATACATCGTGGTCGGCGAAGATGGCCGGTTGCGCTGGGTCATGGATGCATTCACTACCTCGGATAGTTATCCTGACTCGAGTCATTACGGACTCGGCGACAACTCCATCAACTACATGCGCAACAGCGTCAAAGCAGTCGTGGATGCCTACGATGGAACCACCACTTTTTATGTCTTCGACGCCGAAGATCCTATCCTGGCCGCCTATCGCGGCATCTTTCCGTCGCTGTTCAAGGATGCTTCGGAGATGCCCGCCGGCCTTCGCAAGCACGTCCGATATCCGGAGATGCTGCTCAGCCTGCAGGCCCAGGTTTACGGCCTCTATCACATGACCAATCCGGAAGTGTTTTACAACCGCGAAGATCTTTGGACCGTGGCCACTGAAGCAGGCATGGGCGACAACGGCGAGCAGACCACGCAGGTGATGCAGCCGAATTTTGTGTTGATGAAGCTGCCCGATGAGGCCGGTCTCGAATTCGTCGAGATTCTGCCCTTCACGCCCGCCAACCGCAATAACTTGATCGGCTGGATCGCGGCCCGCAGCGACGGCGCGAACTACGGAACCTCGGTGGTCTACGACTTTCCGAAGACGAGGCTGGTCGACGGCCCGCAGCAGATTGAAGCTCGCATCGACCAGAACGCGCAGCTTTCAGGACAGCTCACGCTGTGGAATCAGCAAGGCTCGCATGTGCGCCGCGGCAGCCTGCTCGTCATTCCCTGCGGACGCGCCCTGTTGTATGCGGAACCCATCTATCTGCAAGCCGATCGCAGCCCCATGCCGGAGCTGCGCCTGGTCGTGCTCGCGCTGCAGGACAAGCTCGCCTATGCCCCAACCTTCGAGGCCGCGCTGGCATCTCTGTTTGGATCGGAAGCCTCTTCTCTGAGAGAGGCGGAGACGCCGCGAACCGCGCCGGAGGCCACCGGAGCAGCCGTAGCCGGACCGGGAGCAACCCCGCACGCCGAAGATGTGAATGCGCTCATTGGCCAGGCAGGAAGAGATTTTTCCGATTACCAGCGCCTCACCTCGCAAGGCAAGCTGGCCGAAGCCGGCCAGAAGCTTGACGATTTGAAGCTGGTGCTCGACAAGCTGAACGCTCGTCGCTGAACCAGGCCAGCATCACTGAAGCCTGGGAACTGAGCGCCCGAAGCCGCGCCGATCAGACTGCCCTACCCGCGCAGTTTGTTCAGCAAATCCTGGGGATGAACGGGCTTGGCCAGAATCTCGAACTCGTAGCCCCTGGAGCGCGCCTTTTCCAGCAGATCTGCGGTCGCCGCCTGCCCGGAGAAAAGAAGAATCTTGATCCCCGGCAGCAACGCGCGAATGCGGATTGCAGTGTCGATTCCGTTGAGGTCGGCCATGATCACATCGGAGATCAGCATGTCCGGCTCATAATCTGGCGCAATTTCCACTGCCTTTTCGCCGGAATAGACGGCGCGCGCCTCAAAGCCGCTCTGGTTCAGGATCATGGCCAGCGTATCGGCGATTACCCGTTCGTCATCGGCCACCAGCACCTTGGGTTTAACAGTCTTTTCGGCCATACTCTCCTGGGAATCCTGTCGAATCGGAATGATCAAACCTTGTTGCGCAACCTAACCGGATTTGGCTTGACGTCTATCAAGATCATTTACTTGTCTGGCAAAACTCTTTTCTACAATGATAGGCTCGGTTTGAGCAACTGGTTTCAGCAGTCTTCGCCTCGCTCGGGGGCAAGGCGCGTTCGACCCACCCTTATCCCCAATCCGTTCCCTCAATCCGTTCGACGTCCGCCGCCGTAGACGCCGATTCATCTGGGAGCAACCACCCGAACTTAAACTGGCAACTACCGGCCGCGGCCATGGCTCGCAACCACTAACCCGGAGAACCACGCATGCAGGAAATCGGCATTCCCAACCCCCCAACGCCCGCCCCGTCCCCGGCCCCATCTATTGAAGCGATCATTCGCGCCGAAAAAATCGAGAAATACTACGCCCAGCCCAGTGAGAACCGGATCCAGGTCATCTCGGCCACTGACCTCTCGATCGTGCCGGGAGAAATTCTGGCCCTGCTCGGCCCCTCCGGCTCAGGCAAGTCTACCATGCTGCGCATGTTGACCGGGCTCTCCACGCCTTCCGCCGGACAGGTCTACTGGCACGGCAAGCCCATTGCCGACGCTGAGATCAACGTTTCGATCGTCTTCCAGAGCTTCGCCCTCTTTCCCTGGCTCACCGTTCTCCAGAATGTCGAGGCGCCGCTGCAGGCGCGCGGCGTAAGCCCCGAGGAACGCCGCCACCGCAGCATGAAGATGCTGGACACCGTCGGCCTCGATGGCTTTGAGGGAGCCTACCCCAAAGAGCTTTCCGGCGGCATGAAGCAGCGGGTCGGCTTTGCCCGCGCCCTGGTGGTCGAGCCCGAAGTGCTCTTCATGGATGAGCCTTTCAGCGCCCTCGATGTGCTCACGGC
>PMOF01000044.1:12415-21426 GCA_003162495.1 Acidobacteriaceae bacterium | reverse complement strand
GACTTCCGCGTCCAGCTTGCGCAACCCCGCGACCGCAAATCCGAGCCCTTCACCAAGCTGGTCGACTACATCTACACCGTGCTGACCAAGCCCGACGTGGCGCCTGCCCAGGCCCCCGATCAAACGGGGGCCCGCGTCCGCGACCAGCGCCAGATGCACTACCAGATGCTGCCCCATGCCCGCCCCGGCGGCATGGCCGGCCTGCTTGAACTCCTGCTCGACAAGGGCGGCAGCGACGACATCTATCGCCTGGCCAACGATCTGGCCTTTGAGATCGACGACCTGCTCCCCATCGTTGATGCCGCGCAACTGCTCGGCTTCCTCAAAGTCGAAGAGGGCGACGCCGCCATGACCCCCAGCGGCACGGAGTTTGCCAACTCAGAAATTCTTCGCCAGAAGGAACTCTTTCGCGACGCCGCCCTCGAGCACATTTTGCTTCTGCGCCAGATTCGCCGCGCCCTCGAATCCAAGAGCGACCACACTGTCCCGGAAGACTTCTTCCTCGATATGCTCGACGAGCAGTTCAGTGAAGAGGAATGCCTGCGCCAGATGGAAACCGCCGTCGCCTGGGGCCGCTATGCCGAGCTGTTCGACTTTGATGCCGGCCGTCGCCGATTTGTATTGCCCGATGCTCAGGAAGAGCTAGCCGCCAGCGAGGCAGCCGAGTGAATTTCCAGCACCCGCTTGCGAAAACGCTGGTCACCGCCCGCACCTGGCCGTTCGTCATTGACGTCGGCGTAGCTGCCTGCGCACTGGCCATCTTTTTCTCCATCATCAGCACCGGCGCGTACTGGCTAGGTAAACCCCTGCCCNNATTGCCTACGCGCTCAGCCTGGCCTTTGCCATCACGTACGGATACACCGCCGCCTATAACTGTCGGATCGAAGCCTGGATGATCGCCGTCCTCGACATTCTGCAATCCATTCCCGTGCTCAGCTTTTTGCCTCCGGTCGTGCTGGCCATGGTGGCCCTCGTGCCCGGTCATCAGCTGGGCATTGAGATGGGTGTCATCCTGCTCATCTTCACCGGACAGGTCTGGAACCTCGCCTTCAGTTTCTATTCCTCGCTCAAGAGTATTCCCCGCGAGATGCTCGAAGCCTCACGCATCTATCGCTACTCCGCATGGCAGCGCTTCTGGCAGCTTGAAATGCCCAACGCCGCCATTGGCCTGGTCTGGAACTCCATCGTCTCCGTCGCCAACGGCTGGTTTGCACTCATGGCCTGCGAAATGTTCACCATGGGTACTCGCAATTTTCAGTTGCCGGGCCTGGGCAGCTACCTGCAGACCGCAGCCGACTCCGGCGACATGCGCACCCTGGCCGCCGGGCTCGCGGTCGTGATCCTCATCGTCGTCGCCACCGATCAGCTTTGCTGGCGTCCGCTGATTGCATGGAGCGACAAATTTAAATTCGAGCAGGTCGAATCCGCCGATCGCGTCCAGTCTCCCGTGCTTGAGCTGCTGCGCAGGTCAAGCTTGCTCACAGGCCTTCCCGGCCGCGCATGGACCCGCATTGAAGAACCCATTTACCGCCGCATGTCCCTCACCAAAGACTGCCGCATCGTCCAACCGCTCGATCAGGACCAGCTCCGCGGCAAAGGCTCTGCCGGACTGTGGTTCCTGGCCGTGGCTGCAATCGCTATCGTAGGCTGGGGTGCTGTGCAAGCCATCCTCATGCTCCGCACCGTCACCTGGCCCGACCTGCATCTTCTGCTCGCAGGCGCCGGCGCGACTTTTCTCCGCGTCAACTCCGCCCTGCTAATCTCCGCCGCATGGACCATCCCGGTCGGCGTGGCCATCGGCTTCAGTCCCAGGCTGGCGCGCTTCGTCCAGCCGGTTGCGCAGGTGCTGGCTTCCATCCCCGCCACCGCCTTCTATCCCATCCTGCTCATCGGACTGGTCAAAATCGGCGGCGGACTCGGCATCGGCTCCATGGCCCTCATGCTGCTCGGCACCCAATGGTACATTCTCTTCAACGTCATCGCCGGAGCCATGTCCATCCCCTCCGACTTGCGCGAAGTCTCTTCGCTTTTCCATTTCACCCACTGGCAGCGCTGGACCCGCCTTATCCTCCCCGGCATCTTCCCTTACCTCATCACCGGCATGGTCACGGCGTCCGGCGGAGCCTGGAACGCCTCCGTGTTCGCGGAGTACTCCCACGTGCAGGGCCACACCTTACAAACCATCGGCCTCGGCGCGCAGATTGACGCCGCCACCGACAATGGCCGCTTTCCCATCGTCCTGCTGGCCACCATCTTCATCTCCCTGATGGTCGTCACCATGAATCGTCTGGTCTGGCGTCGCCTCTACCGCCTCGCCGAAACCCGGTATAAACTCGAAGGCTAGCCGGGCTGTGGCAAGCCGGCATGGTCTTGGAAAAAAGCAAATGATTCGAGTCGGCATCGTCGGTTTCGGCATGGGCGCGCGCGTCTTTCACGCTCCGCTCATCTCCTCAGTCGCCGGCCTCGAGCTCGCCGCCGTCGTTGAGCGCACCACNNNCCTCGACCTGATCGTCGTCTCCACTCCCAGCGGAACCCACTTTGAGGTCGCGCGCCAGATTCTCGACTCCGGAAAAAACGTCATCGTGGATAAACCGATGTCCGTGACCTCGGCAGAAATCGCCCAGCTCATCCAGCTCGCCGCCGCCCGGCACGTTTTTCTGATTCCGTTTCATAACCGCCGTTGGGACAGCGACTTTCAGACCATTCAGAAACTGTTGCATGAGGGCTCTCTGGGCCGTCTCGTCTCCCTCGAATCCCGCTTCGACCGCTGGCGAATCGCGCCTCCGACTGCCCGCCTCTGGAAAGAAGATCCATCGTTCGGAGGCGGCGTCCTGCTCGACTTCGGAACCCATCTCGCCGACCAGGCTCTGGTGCTCTTTGGCAAACCGGAAGCAGTCGACGCCCAAATCCTCTGTGAGCGAGACTGGGCCCGCGTCAACGACGCCTTCACCCTGCGTCTGCGCTATCCCAGCCTCACCGTCGTCCTCGCCGTTAACTCCCTGTCCGCGCCTCCAGGTCCCCGCTTCCACATGCGCGGCACCAAGGGCAACTATTGGAAGTCCGGCCTCGATCCCCAGGAAGCCGCTTTGAACAAGATTACCCGCATCGAAGATCCGGCCTGGGGGCAGGAGCCGCCCGCCGACTGGGGCAGACTCCACATTGACGTGGACGGCGCCATGATCACGCGCCCGGTCGCCCCCATCCCCGGCGACTACCGTCTTTACTACGCCGCGGTGCGCGATGCGCTGCTCGGGAAGGCCCCCGCACCGGTCGCCGCCGCGGATGCCTGGCGCGTGGCCCGCCTGCTTGAATGGGCCCAGGAAAGCTCATCCCAGCGCCGCGAAATCCCCTGCGACTGGAGTGACGAACCAAAATAATCGAACGTTCACGCGCCAGATCCATAGAAATCGCTCACCCCGCGCGCCCCGGCTCCTTTTCCACCAGAGGCACCCAGAACCTAAAACGTGCACCCTGCCCCGGAACGCTCACCGCCTCAATCCCCCCGCCATGCACCGCCAGAATCGCGCGCGTAATCGCCAGTCCCATCCCCGACCCCTTGCCCGCGTGCGGTCCCTTCTTGCCCCGATAAAACTTATCGAAGATCAGCGGCAGATCCAGCGCGTCGATGCCCGGCCCGTTGTCTTCCACGCAAAACTCCAGCCGCGCTTCGGCACGCCGGCTGCTGAGCCCTATGCGGCTGCCCGCCTGCGTATAGGTTGCCGCGTTCTCCAGCAGGTGCCGCAACACTCTTCCCAGCAAATGTCCGTCGAACCACGCCGGCTCGTCCGGCTCCTCCACCGCAATCGCTACCCGATGCCCCGCCAGGGCCGCGCGCGACTCTTCCGCCGCTTGCTCCAGTACCGCCCGTGGATGATGCGGCGCCAGGTGAACCTGCACCACCTGGGCATCGATCTCCGCCATCTCCACCGCCTCGCCGATCAGCAAATCCAGCCGCGCTGCTTCTTCATCCACGATCGTCACCAGGTCCAGCCGCCCCGCCTCATCGAGCCCCTCTGCCTCGAGCAGCGTGGTGGCCGCTGCGCGAATCGAGGTCAGCGGCGTCCGCAGCTCGTGGGTCAGGGAGTCGATCAGCGCCGCGCGCAGCCGTTCAGCTTCCCGGGCAGCCTCCATCCGCGCTGAAGCCTCAAGGGCCGCCGCCCGCGCCAGCACGATGGCCACCTGCGCGCTTACCGCTGTCGACACCTCGCGGGAAAGCTGCGCCGGCCTCCATCCCAAGGCTCCCACTGGACGCATCCCCAACATCAGCGTCGTCAAATAGAAATCTGTTTTCGTCGGCACTGTCGGACTTAGCCCCCGCGCCATGGATCGCATGCTGGCCTGCACGCTCAACGGAATCTCGGCGCTCGATGCATAATACTGGTCCTGATCCCACACATAAAGGGCCACCGCTTCCAGAGCAAAAATGCGGTGGATGAGCCGCGGCAAATCCCGGATCAGCCCATCCGCTTCCTCGTGCAGCATCATCTCCTGGCTCAGTTCGTAAAGCCGTTCCACGTCTTCTCGCCTCTGCTCAGCCTGCCGGGTCTGTCTGCGCGCCCGCTCCGCCACCCGGCTCACCACCAGGCAGCACGCCACAAATGAAATCATGGCCACCCATTCCTGCCCGCCGGCCAGGCGAAGAGTGTGGTATGGCTGCAGGAAAAAGTAGTCGAACGAGAGCGCGGAAAGCACCGCGACAATGAGCGAAAGCCATATGCCGGCCTGGGTCGCCGACCACACCACCAGCACCAGAAACACCATCCCCGCCGCCGTTGAATTCGCGCCCACACCCACCAGTGCCGTAGTGGTCAGCGCCGTCATCAGCGTGGCCACAAACCACCGAAGAACCGTCCCCGAAAGCAAGCGCGCGTTCATCTATCGCCTCACCGGAATCATACTTCGGAAGCTCGATGATGTAATCTTCCGATGAAAGAAGAAGCGACATGCCCGGCAGAATCCTGGTCATCGACGACGAACCGCAAATCACCCGCGTGCTGCGCACCGCGCTCTCCGCACAGGGCTATGACGTGCGCACCGCCAACGATCCTGAGGAAGCCATGCGCGTGTTCCGCGAGTGGTCCCCCGACCTGGTGTTGACCGATCTGATGATGCCCGGCATGTCCGGCGTCGAGGTCACCCGCGCCATCCGCACTTCCTCGGCCGTTCCTGTGCTCGTCCTCTCTGTTCGCGATCACGAACGGTCCAAGGTGGAGGCGCTCGATGCCGGCGCCGACGACTACGTGACCAAGCCTTTCAGCATTCAGGAACTGCTGGCCCGCGTCCGCGCTCACCTCCGCCGCGCTCCGGAGCGGGCCGCTGCCGCTATCGAAGCAGGCGACTTTGTGCTCGATGCAACGGCCCACTCCATCACCGTTCTCGGCAAGCCCATCCACCTCACCCCCAAGGAATTCGACCTCCTCCTTCACCTCGCTCGCCATGCCGGGAAAGTCATGACTCATCGCGCGCTGCTCACCTCCGTATGGGGAGCGCAATCGGCCCACCAACCGGAGTATCTGCGCGTCTTCGTGGGTCAGTTGCGCAAAAAACTCGAAGCCCACGCCGGCAAGCAATACATCCAGACCGAACCCTGGGTCGGCTATCGTTTCATCCCCGAAGGCTGGAACGAAAGCCAGGATGACGTATAGACCTTTACGTTTTATTTAGAAAACCCTTTCGAGACCCATATCAAGCCTGATCCAGAATTGTTCTTGAGCCTGCAGATGGGCTCAAGATCGAAGCGCCAGGTCTGGCGGAAATGGAAGGCCAGCAATGCAAGACATCGTCATGTTGTCGTTCACCGTAATCTTTTTTGTCCTGGCGTTTCTTTACGTCAAGGCCTGCCAGCGATTGAGGTAACTCCATGCACATCGACGTCATCACCGCAGTAGCTTTAATTCTTTCCGTTCTCCTGCTTGCTTACCTGACCCTCACCCTGCTGTTTCCGGAGAGGTTTTGAAATGACCGTCAATGGTTGGTTGCAATTTGGCCTTTACTGCCTGATTTTGCTGGCCAGTGTCCGGCCGGTGGGCACTTATATGGCCCGCGTGTTCGAAGGGGAACGCACCTGGCTCGATCCGGTGTTTCGTCCCATCGAGCGGTTTCTTTACAAACTCTGCGGCGTCAATGCGCAGGAAGAGATGAACTGGCGCGAGTACGCCTATGCGATGCTGGGCTTCTCGGCAGTGACGCTGCTGTTTACTTACGTCCTTGAGAGAATGCAGCACTGGCTGCCCTTAAACCCCCAGGGCCTGGCCGCAGTGGGGCCGGACCTGGCATGGAATACGGCCGCCAGCTTTTCCACCAATACCAACTGGCAGTCGTACACGCCGGAAACGACGATGAGCTATCTCACCCAGATGGCCGCCCTCGCCACGCACAACTTCTGGTCGGCGGCGGGTGGCATCGTGGTGGCGATCGCCCTGATTCGCGGCATCAAGCGCACTACTTCCGCCACCATCGGCAATTTCTGGGTGGATATGACGCGCTCCATCCTTTATATCCTTTTGCCGGCGTCGTTCCTCTATGCGTTGCTGCTGGTCGGCCAGGGCGTGCCGCAAAATTTCAAGGCCTACACCCAGGCGCACACGCTGGAACAGCCTTCGCAGGTGCAGACCATCGCGCAAGGGCCGGTCGCTTCGCAGGAAGCAATCAAGATGCTGGGCACCAACGGCGGTGGATTCTTCAACGCCAACAGCGCCCACCCGTTCGAGAACCCCACGCCGCTGTCCAACTACCTGCAGATTCTCTCCATCTTCATCATTCCCGCGGGACTCACCTACACGCTGGGCCGCATGACCGGTTCACCCGGCCACGGCTGGGCAGTGTTCGCGGCCATGTTTGTGCTCTTCGCCGCGGGTTTCGCCACCATTTACTGGGCCGAGTCGCAGCCCCACCCGCTCCTGCACGGCAACATAGCCCAACACGGCACCGCCACAGCGCCCGGCGGCAACATGGAGGGCAAGGAGGTGCGCAACGGCATTGCCGAGAGCGCGCTCTTTGCCACCATCACCACGGACGCCAGTTGCGGCGCCGTCAACGGAATGCATGACAGCTTTACCCCGCTGGGCGGCATGGTGCCGCTGGCCAATATCATGCTCGGCGAAGTGATCTTTGGCGGTGTCGGGTCGGGCCTCTTTGGCGTGCTTATCTTCGTGGTGCTGGCGGTCTTCATCGCCGGCCTCATGGTGGGCAGAACCCCGGAGTACCTGGGCAAGAAAATCGAAGCCTATGACGTGAAGATGTCCATGCTCTTTGTGCTCATCTTCCCGTTGATCATCCTCACCGGCGCGGCGGTTTTCGTGCTCTCGCCCACCATCGGCCTGAGCAGTCTGGCCAATCAGGGGCCGCATGGGCTCAGCGAGATTCTTTATGCCTTCACCTCCACGGTGGGCAACAACGGCTCGGCTTTTGCCGGACTCAATGCCAATACCTGGTGGTATAACGTCGTGCTCGGATTCACGATGCTCGGCGGACGCTTTCTCATGAAGGTTCCCGTGCTGGCTTTGGCCGGCAACCTGGCTCTCAAGAAAAGCGTGCCGCCCTCGCCCGGAACATTCCCCGTCAACACAGGCTTGTTCGCTGTGCTGCTGGTTGGCGTGATTTTGATACTGGGCGCTCTTACGTTCTTCCCCGCGCTCAGCCTCGGCCCCATCCTTGAACATCTGCTGCTCAAATCAGGGCAGGTCTTCTGAGGATTTTCCCTGAGGAGCGCCTTCTAAGGATTGCTGTTTGGATGAATGTACGGCGTTTTTGAAAGGGAGCTAAAAACTCGAATTCGACTTCCGATTGTGTCAGGGCACGACTTCAGTCGTGCCTACGGAAGGAACAACAAGCGGGGCTTTAGCCCCTGAAGGAACGAAAAGAAACGGACTCATCATGGCAACGAAGAAAAATCTTTGGAATACGGAAATCATGGCCCACGCCTTGCTCGATTCGGTGCGCAAGCTCGATCCCCGCGGCATGGTCAAGAACCCCGTGATGTTTGTGGTCGAGGTCGGCAGCGTGCTCACCACCGCGCTGCTCATTGACAACACGATGCATCATCGCCCCGGCTTCGGCTTCAATCTGCAGATCACGCTCTGGCTCTGGTTCACCGTGCTCTTCGCCAACTTTGCCGAGGCCATGGCCGAGGGCCGCGGCAAGGCCCAGGCCGATACCCTGCGCAAGGCCAAGGGCGAGACCGTGGCCAGGCGCTACAGATTCGATGGTGAACTTGAAGACGTTCCGAGCAGCATGCTGCGTCTCGGCGACGTGATCTATGTGAAAGCCGGCCGCTACATCGCAGGCGACGGCGAAGTCATCGAGGGCGTTGCCTCGGTCGACGAGTCGGCCATCACCGGCGAGTCCGCTCCCGTCATCCGCGAGTGCGGCGGCGACCGCTCTGCCGTCACAGGCGGAACCAAAGTCCTGTCGGACTGGATCAAGGTCCGCATCACCTCCAACCCCGGCGAAACTTTTCTTGATCGCATGATCGCCCTGGTTGAAGGCGCCACCCGCCAGAAAACTCCCAACGAGATCGCGCTCAGCATTCTTCTTTCCGGCCTTACCATCATCTTCCTGCTCGCCGTGGTCACCCTGCAGCCGTTCTCCATGTATTCCAAGGCCCCGCAGACCATCTTCGTCCTGGTCTCGCTTCTGGTCTGTCTCATCCCCACCACCATCGGCGGCCTGCTTTCCGCCATCGGCATCGCCGGCATGGATCGCCTGGTTCAATACAACGTCCTTGCCATGAGCGGACGCGCTGTCGAAGCCGCCGGCGACGTGAGCACTCTGCTGCTCGACAAGACCGGCACCATCACCCTCGGCAATCGCCAGGCCACTGAATTCCTGCCCGCCCCCGACATCAGCCAGGAACGCCTAGCCAACGCCGCCCAACTTTCCTCGCTCTCCGATGAAACCCCCGAGGGCCGCTCCATTGTTGTGTTGGCCAAGGAGAAGTACAACCTGCGCGGTCGCGACCTCAGCGGCATCCACGCCGAGTTCGTCCCCTTCACCGCGCAGACTCGCATGAG
>PMOF01000044.1:5135-12407 GCA_003162495.1 Acidobacteriaceae bacterium | reverse complement strand
GAAGAGCAAGGCTCGCAGTTGCCGCAGAAGGTTCGCGAACATGTCGAGGAAGTCGCGCGCCAGGGCGGCACACCTTTGGTCGTCGCAGAAAACGGCGCCGCCCTCGGCGTCATCCATCTCAAAGACATCGTAAAAGGCGGCCTCAAGGAACGCCTTGCTCGCCTGCGTGCCATGGGTATTCGCACCATCATGATCACCGGNNGGCGACAACCCGCTCACCGCCGCCGTGATCGCTCGTGAAGCCGGCGTCGACGACTTCCTCGCCGAAGCCAAGCCCAAAGACAAGATGGACCTGATCAAGCGCGAACAGGGCAAAGGCAAGCTGGTCGCCATGACCGGCGACGGCACCAACGATGCGCCCGCCCTTGCGCAAGCCGACGTGGGCGTGGCCATGAACTCCGGCACGCAAGCCGCAAAAGAAGCCGGCAATATGGTCGATCTCGACTCCAACCCCACCAAGCTCATCGAGATTGTAGAAATCGGCAAGCAGTTACTGATGACTCGCGGCGCGCTCACCACCTTCTCCATCGCCAACGATGTCGCCAAGTATTTCGCCATCATCCCTGCCATGTTCGCCGGGGTTTTCCCGGTGCTCAACGCGCTCAACATCATGCACCTGGCCACGCCGCAGTCGGCTATTCTCTCCGCGGTCGTCTTCAACGCCATCATCATCGTTGCTCTCATCCCGCTGGCCCTCAAGGGTGTGAAATACGAGCCCAAGGCCGCCGATATTCTGCTCCGCAACAACCTGCTCCTNNGCAACTGTAGCTCCCGTTTCCGCCGCCAAGGCCGTATCGACGAAGCATTCCATCTGGAAAACATCCATTCGCTACACGATCGTCACCGCCATCCTGCTGGGCCTCGGCTATCCGCTCGCCGTTACCGCCATCGCCCGCGTGATCTTTCCCCGCCAGGCCGCCGGCAGCCTGATCCTCAAGGACGGACAGGTCATCGGCTCCGAGCTGCTCGCCCAGAGCTTCACTTCGGACAAGTATTTCCATCCCCGCCCCTCTGCCGCCGGCAACGGCTACGATGCGACAGCCTCCGGCGGCTCCAACCTCGCCCAATCCAACAAAACCCTGGTCGATCGCATCCAGGCCTCCATCGACAAGCTCTCCGCGGAAAACCCTGGCCATCCTGTCCCCGTCGATCTGGTCACAACTTCCGCCTCCGGCCTCGATCCCGACATCACTCCCGACGCCGCTTTCTTTCAAGCTCCCCGCGTGGCCAAAGCCCGCGGCCGCAGCGAGGCCGAGATCCGCCTGCTCATCCAGCAGCACATCGCCAGCCGTCAGCTTGGCGTTCTCGGCGAACCGCGCGTCAATGTCCTCGACCTCAACCTCGCCCTGGACAATCTCGCGAAATAGTCTTCCCACGACCATCTTGCCCGCCCGCAAGAAGCGCGCGGCCGGACTTGTTCTTCGCCGCTCTCGTCGAGCGGGCGCAGCCGGGCTGATCTCTCCCGGAGGGCGAACCTGAAAATAGCCCAGGGTGAAGCGCAGCGAAACCCCGGGTCCGCGTCCCTCATCCTCGTCTCGCCCCGTCGGGCCGAGGCGAAAGTCCGCGCAGGCTTTATCAATCGCGCCGCTCCCCAAAAGCACCTTGGCCCTTCCCGAAGGAAGGGCCAAGGCGCCGCACTCGTTCAACCGTTCTAATTCACGGTCAGCGTGAACGTGGTCGTGTTCCCCGTGCTCTGCACCGGGTTTCCGGTCGCGGTCACCGTGAAGGTATAGTTCCCGGCGGTCGTACCGGCGGTGCCACCCCCGCCGCCACCACCGCCTCCGCCACCGCCACCGCCGCCACATGCCGCCAGGCTGCCCAGGGCCACCATCAGCACCAGGACGCCCAGCATCGACCGCCAGCCGCGCCGCCGAGCCGGAATCCCCAGGAACATGAGCAACGCCAGAACCGCGCCGCCGCCCGCTCCTGCCCATCCTTTGCCCATCCTGGGCCACACGAGCGCGCCGGTGGTGGCTGCCGTGGTGGTCAACGTCACTGTCGCCGTTCCGCTGGTTGTGCCGGAACTCAACGTCACCGTCCCGCTGCCTCCCGAGCAGGTGGGCAGTTCGGTCGCGCCGGTGGGGGATGTAGTCAGCACGCAGGTAATGGTGACGGCGCCCGCGTATCCGGTGGTTGAGGCAATTGTCACTGTGGAGGACGCTGTGCTTCCAGGGGAGATTGCCGCCGGCGAAGTGGCCGCCACGGTATAGGCAGCCGCCGCCGCCGCGCTTACCGTCACATTCAGCGTGGCGGTCTGAGTGATTTCCGAGGCCCCAGTGCCGGACGTTCCGGTCACCGTTACGGTGTAAGCCCCGTTTGTGGTTGTAGACGTCGTGGCGATCGTCATCACGTCCGTCCCTGACCCGGAAGCCACAGTGGGCGAAGCCAGGCTGCATGTCGCCGGACTGGTTGTGCCGGTAGGACCGGTGACTGCGCAGGTCAAGTTGACTATGGAGCTAAACGCCCCGATGGGCGCCACGGTGATGGTCGAGGTGTTGCCGGTTGTGGCCCCTGCTATCAAGGAAAGGTTGGACGGGCTGGCGCTCAGGCCAAAGCTCGTCGTCACCGATGAACCGGTGACCAGCGCCTCGATGCCCAACGTGTGAACGTAGTTTCCGGTGGAATCCTTTCCAGTGACCAGCACGTTGTAGGTTAGGTTGGGCGTGCCCGCGGTGGCCACGATGGTGAGGGTTGCAGTGGAGCTTCCGCCGCCGCTCAGGCTCGGCGCAGAAGGCGAGATCGCACAGGTCACTCCCGCAGCCGCCTGGCAGGTCAGGTTTACGGCTCCGCTGAAGCCATTCATCGATGCCAGGTTGATGGTATCCGTCCCACTGCCCGTCCCGCTGACGTTGATCGGAACGATGGTTGAAACCGGAATCAGCGTAAAGTCCGAAAGCGGATTTGAAATCGGGGCGCCGCTGTTCAACGTCACCGCGGAAGGATTGTAGACGCTGTCGCCGCTGTACTGGACGGTGATCAGGTTCGCACCCTGGATCAGCGTTGAACTGTTCAGCGTGACCGAGAAGGGGGATGTAACTCCTGTGGGGGTCCCGAATCCCGCTGAAGACACGTAGAACCCGGACGCGTAGATGTAGACGCCGTTAGTAGGCGCCGGATGTCCGGTCTGCCCGGTGACCGTTCCGGTGATGGTAATGGTGCTCGTGGGAGAGATACTCCCGGTCAGGGTCGCCGCGGTTGTAGAGTTTTGCAGGCCGGTCGTGCTCCCGTTCGTGATGGAGACTGTCAAGGGGGGGTTCTGCGCTCCTGCCGGGACCACATTGTAATTCGGATCTCCACTGTAAGTGAACTGGATAGTATAGTTCCCATTCGCCGTGCCCGCCGGAACGGTGAAGTTGGCCACCCCCCATGTGGCTCCATCGCTCGCATCTACGCCTGGGCTCAATGTGGCTGTGCCCTGGGTGCCGGAGGGCATTCCGGACTGGGTCACCGTGCCCGTGGGGGCGGCGATCTGGACAGGAACATTGCTGGAAATACTCGCGATTGAGTTTTGGATCCCGTTTTCGACAGCAACGGTAATGATGGTTGGCTGGCCGACGCCGTTCACACCCGCGTTTGAAGAGGTAATGAGCGAAGTGTACGCGTTGATCACCGGCGTGTCTTTCACCACCGTGAACGGGATCGCCGTTGCGGCTGTCGGCGCGTTATAGCTCGCGTCACCGCTATAAGTCGCCGTCACCGAGTGCGTGCCGACAGCGAACGGCGCATTGTATTCCGCATCGCCCTCCGCATTGATCAGCGCCGTATTAATCACTGATGTACCGTCATTGAAGGTCACCGTCCCAGTGGGGGCCGTGTAGGTCGCCGCTCCCGAGGTAGGCTTGACCTGCGCGCTCAGCTCCAGTTGAGTGCCGTAATCCACGCTGGCTCCGGGGGGCGTAGTCGCTGTGAACGTCGCCTGCGCAGAGAAAATGTTGAACGCAATGCTGCTGGCTTCCGGGTTTACCGTAATTGAAACAGGCGTGGACGAGCTCATGCCGTTGGTGCCGTCGCCGCTATATTGGCCCCAGATGTTGTAGGTGCCGCCGGGCAGCGTGCTGATGCTCCCGCTGTAAGCGCCTCCACTCAGTGCGAAGGTGCCGGGGCTGATGCTGGTGGCCAGGAGTCCCGGCAGACCCTGCCCCTGCTCGCCCTGCTGGGTGCTGCTGGTCATCAGCGCCACGGAGCCGCTCGCCGTACTGGGCGTCACAGCGCCGCTCACCGTAATCGCCGTTCCATGTGTGAAGCTGGCCGAGGAGGGCGTCAGCGTGGTCGTGGTCGCGGCAAACTTCACGCTGCCCCAGTTGGTCACCAGTTGATTGGCGTCGATCGTCCCCAGGCCGCTGGCCAGGTCGTAGCCCACCGCGGCGTTGTACTCCGGCGTGGTGCCTGTCCCGATCTGGCCTTCCACCGCCGTGCCAAGATTTGGGTCGGTGATCGTCGGTCCGCCGGTCACGGCGATGCAATTAGCCGAGCTGGGGTTGAAACTGCAGGGCACGGAAACGCTGCCGACCGTGACGTCATGGAAGGCAAGCGGGAACTGCGCCGCCAGCGGATAGAGCACAAAGTCCGCCTGGCCCTGGCGTCCATATTTCTCGTTGACCAGCGCCATCATGCCCGCAAACGATGGAGCAGAAGCCGAGGTCCCGCCGACTCCGCTGATTTGAACGATATTGGTCCCTGTGGGAGCCTGGCAGTCGCCGTCGCTGACGCAGATGGGATAGAAACTGTAGTTATCTCCATTGGCCGCGAACAGAGAAACGTCTGGCAGGTCGCGCTTGCTGTCGGCCGGCACGCCCGTACCCTTTTGCCAGGCGGGCTTTGCGTAAAGGGCGCTGGCGCCGCCGCTGGCCGCCGCTATGCTCGTTACGGTGTCGCCACTTGACGTGAATTCGTTGAAGGCATCAAGTCCAAACTGGCTGTTGTTCCACGGCTGCTCGGGAATCACGCCCTTGATGGATACCGCCGGCAGCTGGCTCGGGGCAGTCGTCCAGTAGGTGGCAAGCTGCGTGTTGAGCAAAGTCGCGCCCTGGTTATAGTCGCTGTAAAAGAAGTCCGTTCCGCCCACAGCCACATTGAACGGCGTCGATGCAAAGCCGTTTACGGCCTGGCCGCCAGTTGCGAAGTACTGAGTGTTGTCGTTGTCGCACGCCGCGGAGCCGTTGTCTCCCGATGAGACCATCACCGTGATGCCCTGCGCGGCGGCCTGTTCCCAAAGCGCGTTCAGGAATGTGTTGGTGGTGCCGACATTCGCTTCGCAGGCTCCAAAACTCAGGCTCATCACCGGCGCAATGTTGCCGTAGACGGCGCGTTCCATGGCTAGAAACAGCCCGCTCTCGAGCGCCGTGTCGCCGCCGATGACCAGGTCGATGGTGGCGCCGGGAGCCACCGCTCCTGACCACTCCACGTCAAGATACGCCTCGGTGGAGGCGCCGTTTGAACCGTCCGGGTTGTTGATGCCGTCAACTCCGGGGTCGTTGCCCTCGATAATCACTTGCGGCGGGTTGGCCGGAAGGCTGAAAAGGGTACGGAACTGATTCACCAGATCGATGTTGATATTCGATTCGTTAATGATTGCGATGGTCTGGCCGGTGCCGGTCACCCCGGCAGCGTAGAGCGGAACCAGATCGTATTGAACGGCATAATCCTGCGGCGCAAGCACGAAGTTGACGCTGGAGCTCGTGCCCCAGCTCCACTCCGGCGTGGCCTTGTCTGTCCGGGGATCGTAAGTGGCCTTGCCCAGATATTTAGCGTTGCTCTTCACCTTGAAATTGTTCAGTGAAACAAAGCCGCCCACCACCTGCGCCAGCGCCGCCGGGATCTGAGGGTCGTTGGCGTTGGCATAATGCGTCTCGCCGTTTACTTCATATTGATGGATCTGCGTATGGAAGGCGCTGCGCACCTGCGCCGCATTGCCCGTAAACTCCAGGGTCTGCTTTCCTGGATTCACCTTGGTCACGTTGAACCCATGGCCGGTCAACCACGTCTCCACCGTCGTGATGTCCTGATCTGAAGGGCCGAACTGCTTCCCGAACTGATCCGGCGTGAGCCACTTGTGGTAGCTGGCCGACCCCGGCGTATGCATATCGTTGATGAGTTGCCGCAGCGCCGTTTCCTGGCTGGCGCTGCGCGTCAGAACCAGGTGCATGCGCCCCAGCTGCAAGCTGTCGGGCGCGGCTCCGCGATCATTCCGCGCATTGGCCAGCGGATGAACCGTGCCCTTGAGCGTTATCAGCTGACTCTCGTCAATCGTATTGACAATGCGCACCGCGGGCGCGGCGGTTTGCGGCATGGCCGCGGGAGCGAACAGCATTGCACTGGCAAAAACACTCAAGGAGAGCAAACGAGACAAACGCATGGGAAACATGGTGGGAAGCCTTGAACCCTTTCTTCGGAGAAGAATTCCCCGAATGGCGGAAAACTTGCGTTTCCGATCAAGAATGCGAAAGCATGCTACCCCGCATGCCCGCACTCGACAGTTAGCCCGGATGCCAACGGTATCACAATTGGCTAATCACTTTCGAGCACGTTTATTGTTTCCACTATTCGCATTCTGCACATCCTGCCTCGGCTCATGGAAACCCCAGTGGAGAACAGACTCTCGACTGAGGCTCAAGGCACCAGGACCTCATTCACTTTTGTAAAATCAGCGTATTAGACGAATCCTGTCAGCGAAAGTCAACGCCGGTCAAAAAGACAATCATCGAAAAATGACTCAGCCAATATCCCCACTGCGCGGCAGGCATAGCCGCGCACCGTGGCACTAAAGTACCCAACGGGCCGTTTTGCGCTCGCCCCACCACCGACTCCGGATTTACGCACCCCGTCCCCCTAAACCGGATTCCCTACTTCACCGGCTTGATGATCGCTTCCGCCAGCTTGATCTTTCCCTCCAGTTGCGGATCGGCCGATGAGCGGCTGACGTGGATCGTAAACTCGCCTGCATCTGCATGCCACGCCGCTGCCTTCTCGTCATACCAACTGAAGCTCCGTGCATCCAGCGGCACCGTCACGTGCCGCGACTGCCCTGGATCGAGCACCACCCGCGCAAAGCCCTTCAGCTCCTGCGGCGGCCGCGGAACCTCAGGGTGCTCTTCGCTGACGTAAACCTGGGCCACATCCGCCCCGGCCCGGGTTCCGGTGTTGGTCACATCGAAGCTGACCTCGTATGCACCCCCGCCGCCTGCAGGGTGAATGTCCAGGCCGGAATACTTGAAGCTGGTGTACGACAGCCCGAATCCAAACGGGAACAGCGGCTTCACCCCGTTATGTTCA
>PMOF01000044.1:233-5122 GCA_003162495.1 Acidobacteriaceae bacterium | reverse complement strand
ACGGATTGTCTTTCAGGCTGCGCTCCCAACTGATCGGCAGCCGCCCCGACGGGTTCACGTCGCCAAACAGCACCTCGGCCAGCGCCGTCCCGCCTTCCTGTCCCGGATACCAATTTTGCAGCAATGCAGCAACGTGGTCGATCCACCGCGAAGCGTCCACGCTACCCCCCGCTGTCACGGTCACAACGGTGTTCGGATTCGCCGCCGCAATCTTCTCAATCAGCTCGTCCTGCCCCGGCGGCAATTGGAACTCGCGATCCGCGCCCTCCGTTTCAATGTCCGCGTCGTAGCCCACAGCCACAATCACCGCGTCCGCCTTCTTCGCCAGGTCAATCGCCGACTGATTCACAAACGTGCCCGTCTGCACGACCCCGATCTTGATCACCGCGCCGCCAAACTGCGGTTCGCCCATCTCTTCCAGCACCACCTTGTGCGGACCCGGAGTCAGCGGCAATTTGATCTGCGCCAGCGCGGATTTCGGAATCTCCGCGTGATCGATCGCCACCTGCCCGTCGATCGTCAGCCGGTAGTTGGCCTGATCCTCGACAAACACCACAAAGTCTCCCGGCGCGCGCGCAAAATAGTAGCCCGTCCAGCGGTCATAGCGCGGCGGCCCGCTCTGATTCATAAACGCCATCATCTGTTCGGCGGTAATCGAATAGATCATCTCCAACATATCCGGATTCGACAGCAGGCTCTGCCCTACATTCGCCGTCATCTCCGTCCGCGTCGCCACCGGCTTTCCCGTAAACTTCGGATTGTCGAAAGTCTCCACCGTCAATCCCGGCGCAAACTTCTCTGGCGACAGACTGAACCCCGAGCGTGCCGCCAGCACCGACAGCTTCGAAATCCCTCGGTCATACAGTACGTTGCCCTTCAGGCCCTGGTGGTTGCTGATTCCAGCCAGCGCGCTCACTTCATTAAACGGCGGAACCATGCCGCTGCCGCCCGCTGTTGGAATCGCCGGAAACGCATCTGGTCCGATCACCGCGATCGTCTTCACCTTGTTCGGATCGAGGGGGAGCAGGTTGCCCGCATTTTTCAGCAGCACAATCCCCTCGCGCGCCCCTTCGAGCGCCGCCGCCCGGCCCTGCTGGTTATAGCGCGGAATGTTTTCATCCAGCGGATCATGATCAATCCAGCCGAACCGGTAAGCCTCGCGCAGCAGCCGGCGAATCTTGTCGTCGATCACTGACTCCTTCACCGTGCCGTCCTTCACCGCCGGCAGCAGCGCCTTTGCGTTCATATACACGCCAAACGGCATCTCCAGGTCCAGTCCGCCATTGGCCGCCGCCACGCCGTCGTGGGTCGCCGTCCAGTCGGACATCATCAGCCCGTCAAACTTCCACTGCTGTTTTGCAATCTCCACGTTCAGGTGGTAGTTCGCCGTCGCGTGGGTGCCGTTCAGCAGGTTATAGGAGTCCATGACCGAGCCCACATGCGCCTTCTTCACCGCTGCCTCAAACGCCGGCAGATAAATCTCCCGCAGCGCCCGCTCGCTCACCACCGAGTCCGAAGTAAACCGGAAATACTCCGAGTTGTTCGCCGCATAGTGCTTGATCGTCGCGCTCACTCCCTGCGATTGCACGCCGTTAATGTAGCCCACCGCCGTCTCTCCGGCCAGAAACGGGTCTTCGCCGAAATACTCGAAGTTGCGCCCATTCAGCGGCGCGCGATAGATATTCACGCCCGGCCCCAGCACGTAGCTCGCGCCGCGTGATCGCGCGTCCCGGCCGATCTGTGTCCCGATCTGCTCTGCCAGCTCGCGGTCCCAGCTCGCCGCCAGCCCGATGCCAGCCGCGTATGCCGTCGAGGGCGGCGGAATATGCGCGCCCATCGGCCCGTCGCTCATCCGGAACGCCGGAATCCCAAGCCGCGGAATCCCCGTCGAAGCCATCATGCTCGATCCCGAAAGCAGGCTGATCTTTTCCTCCAGCGTCAGCTTCGCAATCGTGTCGTTGATCTTCTTTTCGTCCTCCGCGCTCTGCGCCTGGGCCATCCGTCCGCCGCAAAAAAGAGCACCCATCAAAAATGCCAAAGACAAAAACAGGGTCGAAAATTCCCACCGCAACCTTCCGCTACTGCAAATTTGCCGCATGTTGCCTCCCTAACATTGGAACCCGCCAATTCTAGTGCATCCGCCGAAGTGCTGGCAGTCAAACCACAACCATTTCAACGGGTTCACGCCTTTCTTGAATAAAACAGCGTCCCGCGCTTACGCGATTTGCGTTTCTGCCGATAAGCAGATTGCGTTGATTTCCGCTTCAAAGAGGGCCTATGCAATTCCCGCAGCTGGAACGGTTCTTCCCTTTTTTTGAGGGCCTGTTTTTCGGCGTGGTGGCCATGGCGCTTCACGAGGGCGCCCATATCGCCACCGCGGCAGCATTGGGCGTAAAAGTGAAAAAAGTCGGCCTCAAGTGGAATAAAGGAATGTACATTGTCCGTGAAAGCGGACCGCTGCATGCGAATGTAGCCATTGCCTTCGCGGGTCCGCTGGTTAATCTGGTTTTGATTTCTACGTGGCACTGGTTCCCCGATTTCGGCTTGGCCAATCTCTGTTATGGAGCGATTAATATACTGCCCATCCAGGGCTCGGATGGCTCGCGGATTCTCGATTGCTGGGACGCGCTGCGCAAGCGAGCGCTCGTGATCTGAGTTTGAAGCCGCAGCCGCGCGCATGCCTTAAGCAACAACGGCTGGGCGCGTATCCTCCTGGGAACCTTGCCTTTGAGTTTTATCATTGCAATAGACAATTCATATTTCTTTCGAATACCATGCCCCTTCGGCCTATGTTCTGTAACAATCGGCCTCAGCCATGCGCGCGTCGCTTTTTATCACCTGTTACAACGACACCCTCTTTCCGGAAACCGGCCGCGCCGTGGTGCGCCTGCTGGAGCGTCTCGGCGTAGCGCTCGACTTCAACCCCCAGCAAACCTGTTGCGGACAGATGCACGCCAATACCGGCTTCCGCGGCGAGGCTTTCTCGCAAGCCGAACGCTTCGTTCGTTTTTATCGGGACACCGAAACCGTCGTCATTCCCTCCTCGTCCTGCGTCGCCATGATCCGCGAGCAATACGCCGGACTCTTTGAAGAGTTGGGCAGCGATGCCCTTCGCAAGGACTTCGCCGCTCTACTGCCCCGCGTTTACGAGCTCAGCGAATTCCTCATCGACCGCCTCGGCGTTGAAGACGTCGGCGCAAGCTTCCCCCATCGCGTTACCTACCACGCCAGTTGCCACGGCTTGCGCGCGCTCCACCTCGGCGACCGCCCCTACCGTCTGCTGGCCAAGGTGCGCGGACTTGAGCAAGCCTCGCTCCCCAACATCGATCGTTGCTGCGGCTTCGGCGGCACCTTCTCCATCAAAAATGCCGACGTCTCCTCCGCCATGCTCGCCGACAAGCTTCAGGACGCCGTCTCCACCGGCGCCGAATACTGCACCGCTCTCGACAACAGTTGCCTCATGCACCTCGGCGGAGCCATGCATCGCCAGTCGCTTCCCATCAAGACCATCCACTTGGCTGAAATCCTCGCCGCCACCGATGCCCAACCCCTAGAGGCGCGCGCATGAGCACTCAACCCATCCTCGATCCCACCCGCGCGCTTCCCTTCCCGCAAGCCGCCCTGCCCATCCTCCGCAATCCTCAAGTGCGCAAAAATATTGCCCACGCCACCGATGTCATCCAGGCCAAACGCGACAAACTGATCGTCGAAAAAGCCGACTGGCAGCAACTCCGTTCCGCCGCCTCCGACATCCGCGCCCACACACTTGAAAATCTCGCCCTCTATCTGGAGCAATTCGAATCCCGTTGCACCGCCGCCGGTGGGCAAGTGCACTGGGCCGCCGACGCCGCCGAAGCCCGCCAAATCATCCTCGACCTGCTTCGCCACGAGAACGCAACCGAAGTCATCAAGATCAAGACCATGACGTCGGCTGAAATCGAGTTGAATCCCGCTCTCGAAGCCGCCGGCATCGCTGTCTTTGAAACCGACCTCGCCGAGCTGATCCTGCAACTCGGCGATGACCAGCCCTCCCACATCGTCGCTCCTGCTCTGCACGTCAATCGCGGCCAGGTCCGCGAAATCTTCGCCCGCCGCATGGGCCTTGCAAATCTCTCCGACGATCCTGAAGCCCTGACCGCCGCCGCCCGCACCTGGCTCCGCCGGAAATTTCTCACCGTGCCCGCTGCCATTGGGGGTGCCAACTTTCTCATCGCTGAAACCGGTTCCGTGGTCGTGGTCGAGTCGGAAGGCAACGGTCGCATGTGCCTCACCCTACCGCGTACCATGATCACTGTCGCCGGCATTGAAAAAGTCCTGCCCCGCTTCCAGGATCTCGAAGTCATGCTCCAGGTCCTGGCCCGCTCCGCTACCGGCGAACGCATGAATCCCTACACGTCACTGTGGACCGGCGTCACGCCCGGCGACGGCCCCCAATGCTTCCACGTCGTACTGCTCGACAATCAGCGTTCCTACATCCTGGCCCGGCCCACGGAGCGCCAGACTCTCAAATGCATCCGCTGCGCAGCCTGCATGAACACCTGTCCCGTCTATCGCCAGACGGGCGGCCACGCCTACGGCTCCGTCTACCCGGGCCCTATCGGCGCCATCCTCACGCCCCAGCTCATGCGCATGCGGCACGCGCAGTCGCTGCCCTACGCGTCTTCGCTTTGCGGCGCGTGCTATGAAGTGTGCCCCGTCAAAATCAATATCCCCGAGGTCCTCATCGATCTGCGCGCGCAAATCGTCGATCAGCAGCGCGAGCAAGCTTACCGCCTGTTCGATCCCATGTACCTGGGCATGAAAATCGCCAATCTCCTCTTAGCGCGCGCCTGGCGTTTTCGCGTCGCGCAGCGTTTCGCCCGCATCAGCCTGCGCTGGTTCACCGCCAG
>PMOF01000044.1:0-191 GCA_003162495.1 Acidobacteriaceae bacterium | reverse complement strand
CAGATTCTCGACCGCATCCGCGCCGGCTCCCGCATGAAGGGTACGGGCTTCAGCCCGTACAACCAACTTCCCCAGGACGCCGGGGCTTCAGCACCCGAAGCCAACCTGTCTCGCGCCTACATCACTCGCGGCCAACTCCCCGCACAGGCCCGCATCGCTCTCCTCACCGAACGCCTCCGCGAATACGACGC
>PMOF01000153.1:8187-9963 GCA_003162495.1 Acidobacteriaceae bacterium | reverse complement strand
GAGGCCGTTTTCACTCTCTTCAATCTTCGTGGTTCTCCAGGAGCCGGAAGCCGTATGAACACCGGATGGCGCCATTCCAACCCGCGTGGCCGTGGTAGTGGCGGTTACCGACTGAGGGTTGTTCATCGGATGGGAGGTCGTCTTGACCGTAAGAGTTTTACCATCGGCCGAAACGGTTCGCGTCTGCTCGAAATCGACCGTGCCGCCCTTCTTGGTGGTAAAGGCAAGCGTTTTAGGATCGACCTCGCGCACGCTCAGGGTGTCGTAAGACTGGCCGCTCACGGGCTGATCCTGACCGTCGGCTTTCGCGTCGATGGCCGGCGCGCAACTGACACAGTGATACCAGCCTTGGCTCAGATAAAAGACGTTTGGCTTGGGTGACAGCTTCGATTCATTCATGTTGGTGCGCCAGGTGCCATCGAATGGACTTTGCGCAAACAGTGATGAGGAAATGCACAGCGCCGCTATGAAAAACAGCGCGCAAGCAATGGACCGCTCAGTTTTCTTCATTGAATTCTCCTGCAAAGTGAAACGGAATTTGTCGTGCCCCCCGGGGTCGAGCGAATCGCGTAGCGTTTCCGCACTGCCACGGTGACTGCGTTGTTCGATGAGGCATCCAGCAAAAACCGATAGAGGGTTCGCCAGACACGCGAGCCAAAGACTACTTATCCGTCCCGAGGTTCGTCAAGAGCGAAGCCAAAGGGAATGTCGATTCTAAGAGCTGTGAAACCACAAGGGCAGGCGGTCTGATGCCAGTTGCACAATTTGGCCGCGTCGTCGAAACTTAGCTGGCCATGTGCTTCGTCCGTCACCTCGCTTTTGTAGCCTTTGCCGGCCTCTCCTCATCCTTGCCTGCCGCTGCGTCTCATCTGGTGACCGGCAATGGCTTTGGATTCGCCGTGGTGTCGCCGGAGAACGCAACAGTGACGAAGTTCTATGCGCATCCCTATAGCTTCGTTCAGCCCGACCCCAGAAATCCGCTGAGCGAGGGAGTAGAGACAACCAACTTCATTAAGGAGATCGGCTGGAGCGACGGACGCAAGGCAAGCCTGTCCACTGCGGGCGCCTCGGCCGATTATGAGCAGGATTCGCACGTCATCCACGCCCGTGGAAACGGCGGCAATGGACTTGTTTTTATGCCCTTTGGCCTGCGACAGACTGCTCTTGTGATCAGTTGGGAACCCGGTTCCGCAAACGCGGCGCGGCAAGGCTGGCTGCATGTGGATTGGAACCACCCGGTCAAGTCGCAAAGAGTGGTGCGGATGTTTGGCGTCGAGATGCGTTTGCTCAAATTCGACGGCATCGAGGAATCGCTGCTGCTGATTCCGCTTGGTGCTCAGCTTGCGGCGCCCGCACAGTCGCGGCAGCCTCTGGGCGCCAGCCGGTCGTGGGCACTCGTCTCTCTCGACAGCGAAACCGATCTGGAGCAAGCAGCGAGCGAGTTCAACCGCTGGCGCGCCGGCCTTGCGGCGAGCGCGTTGGCCAAGCGCGAGATCGCCGAGCTCGAGCAATGGCGCGTCAAGCCGGCGGTGCACTTCACGAGCGAAGAAGAACGCCACCTGTGGCGCCAGAGTGAGGTGATACTGCGCATGGCGCAGAGCCGCGAGCCCAACCGCTCCGGCCGCAACAATAATGGGCTGATCGTTGCGTCTTTGCCTGACGGTGTGTGGTTTACACCGTGGGTTCGCGATATGGCTTACGCACTGGTTGCCTACGCCCGCATGGGTCACCAGGCTGAAGCGCGCGCCGGGCTGCTGGCTTATTTCAACGCGCAGC
>PMOF01000153.1:6521-8143 GCA_003162495.1 Acidobacteriaceae bacterium | reverse complement strand
GACCAATATCGAGTTTGACGATTGGGGTCTCGCGCTGTGGGTGCTGGGCGAATACATGCGCCGCTATGACGATCCCGCATTGCTCGAGACGCCCACTTATCGCGGGACGCTGTATGAGAGCGCCCGGGATTACGTGGCGAAGCCACTGCTCGCGAACCTTGAGAAACACGGCGGGGAGAAACACGGCGGGGAGAAGCACGTCCAGGGCCTGATCGTCGCAGCCGACACTTCTATCTGGGAGGAGCACCAGAAAGACAAGAAGCATTTCGCGTTTTCGACAGCGATGGCCATCGTAGGCCTCGAAGACTTCGCTCAGGTAGCGCGCCGGGCCGGTGACGAAGCCACCCGAGCCGAGATCCTCAGCAAGGTGGCTCAACTCCAGGCAGGGTTCGCCGCAGCCTTCATCCGCGACAGCAAGCTGCACGGAACGCTGGAAGCAGAGGTGAAGAACGATATAGACGGAGCTCTGCTGGCGATCATCAATTTCGGCGTGGTCACGGATCCGGCCCTGGTGCGCGACACGGTGGAAAGGATGGCGCTGCTGAAAGTGGATTCAGGAGGCTACAAGCGCGTCCGCGGCACATATACCGATCCGGCTATTTTTGAGTATTGGTATGAGCAGCAGGAATTTCTGTTTGTCGATTTCAGCCTGGCTGAAGTCTATCGGCGGCAGGGAAAGACGGACGAGGCCGCAGCGATCCTGAAACGCATCGTTTCGAAAGCTGAAGCGGACCACAACATCATTCCGGAAATGTATGTTTCCGTACCTTGCCCGCTGTTTCCCGGAGCTGTGGGCGATCCCACCGGAGCCTTGCCCATGGTCGGATACGGCGCGGGGGAATTTATTCTGTACGTACTTGACCGTGAGGAGTCCGAGAGCGGCAGGGGCCAATGACCATATTGGGTTGACGTGGAGCCGGATCCAACCTCATTCCAAACTTGCGTTCGGACGATCACTCCACTTGCATCTGCCGCAGCACGACTACGAGGCCTAGCGCCGCAATCACGCTGACCAGCGCAAAGAGAAACACGCTCGCGTAGCCATAAAGCCCGATGACCGCGCCCGCGATAGGGCCGACCAGGAAGAACGAGACATCGGCAAAGGCGGTGTAGACGGCGAGTGCAGAACCGCGATTGTTTTCCGCGACGCGCTTGACGGCTTCCACACCGAGTGCGGGAAAGACGAGCGAGTACCCGAATCCGGCCAGAGCCGCTCCTGAAAATGCCATCCACGGCGAGTGCGCCCGCCACAGGAGAATCATCCCCAGCGATTCAACGGAGAGACAAACCATGGCCACGTGGAAGCCGCCGAAGCGATCGATGGTGTGAATGAAGAGCAGGCGCGCGGTGATGAACGATACGGCAAAGGCAGACAGGCAGAGTGCCGCGCCGTTCCAGTGGCGGCTCAGGTAAAAAAGCGTCACGAAGGTAGCCAGCACGCTGTAGCCCATGCCGCCGAGGGCCAGGCCCATGCCGTGCGCGGCCACGCGGCCAAGCACGTGGCTGAAGGGCAGATGCTCTCCATGCGTGACCGGCAGCGGGCTTTTGCGCAGGGCCGCGACAAAGCTGGCTGCGCCGAGCAGGATGGTCAACAGGCCGATGGAGGCCAGTCCCCAATGCGC
>PMOF01000153.1:0-6468 GCA_003162495.1 Acidobacteriaceae bacterium | reverse complement strand
GCAGCCGCAGCCACCAGCAGGACACCGCTCAGGGTGCAGGCTGCCATACCCCAAAGAACGGAAACCTTGGCGCCGGCGCGGTCAGAGATGTGACCGGCCCAGGGGCGACTGAGAAGGGTCGCGATGTACTGGATGCCGATGACCAGCCCGGCCAACGCGGCGCTGAAGCCCATACGCAAGTGCACATAAGGCGGCAGCACGGCAAGAGGAAGGCCGATGGACAGATAACAGGTGAAAGTGAAATAGACAAAGCCGAGAATTTGCCGCGCGCTGCCGTTGGAGGCGCTGGCAGACGGGATTGGGAAGTCGGCGGAGACTGAAGCTGGCATTTTTGAGAATCGTGGCCGGTAGAAAGGCGGGGTTCACGGTCAGTATATCGGAGGGGAAATGCGGCGGCAGCACGCGGCAATCGTAGCCGGGCCGATGCTATACTCAGTGTGCGTTCGTGTACCCGCGGCGAATCCGGCCGACTCCGGAAGCGGAAATGGACGACATTTGGGAGGAGCACCATCGCACTCGACAAACGTTCTGCTAAGTCCTTTATCCGCATCAACGATCGAATTCGCGCGCGTGAAATCCGCGTCATCGACGAAAACGGCGAACAAATGGGCATTCTGCCGCCCTTTGAGGCGCTGAAGATTGCCCGAGAACGCGGCCTGGACCTGGTGGAGGTGTCGCCCAACGCGGTTCCCCCGGTCTGCCGCATTCAGGATTACGGCCGCTTCCTTTACGAGAAGGAAAAGAGCGATCGGGCGGCCAAGAAGAAGCAAAAAGTGATCGTGGTCAAGGAGGTCAAGTTTTCAGTGACCGTGGACGAGCACGATTACCAGACCAAGAAAAATCAGGCCGTGCGGTTCCTGGTCGATGGAGACAAGGTGAAGGCCAGCCTGCGCTTCCGTGGCCGGCAAATGGCTCACCGCGAGCTGGGCTACGCCATCATCAACCGGCTCATCCAGGACATTGGCGAAGCGGGTATTGTGGAGTTCATGCCGCGCATGGAAGGGACGATTCTGCACGCAATTCTGGCGCCGTCAAAGAAGCAGGAAGCTCCTAAGCCGAAGCCTCCCGCTGCTCCGCAGCCGCCGTCCTCGGCACAACCGCAAGCGCAGTAAGGCGCAACGCTCAACGCATTACACACAGGCCGCCCGCTTTGGGCGGCTTGCGTTCATTGGGGGCCATTGTCGGCGGGCGCTCTATTTCTTCCTGGAATTCGCCGGACGCTTCCGAATGCAAGTGAGAGCTCCCCGGCCGCGCCGGAGGATCGTTACTTTGGCGAGTCCGAAGACTCTGTTCGACTCACCTTGAAGCGATAGGTAAAGCCCACATAGGAGAGGGTCAACGGTGCGCCATGGCTGTCGTCGCGCATCAGCTCTCCAGGCGAAAAGTGGCCCACGCCAGCTTGCAAAAGGAGATAGTTGTGGAAGGCGTACTTCATCGATGCATCGAATCCGCGGCCGATGTCGTCCGTGTGGAAGCCTCCGGCGGGCGGCTTCAGAAATTCCACCGCCGCCCCGTTATAGATACCGTCCTTCGTGGTTGCCGAGCGCAGGAAATCCTGTTCAATCAGCACGGTCCAACGCTGTGCCGGTCTCAGGCTCAAGTGGGCGCGTGCCTCTTTGATGTTTTGCCAGCCAAAGAGATCGACCAGGCCGAACACATCGTGATTGCTGGGATAGAGTTGGTCAAAGGTGCCGATGCGCTGTGGGTTGCGGTGGGGGTTTCCCGTGGCGTAATCGTACTCGCCCTGCAGCCGGGGAGACCAGGGGATGTGCGCTGCCGTGTATCCGCCTTTGACGTAGGCGGCGCCGGCATGGATGGAATCGTTGGAATAGCTGCCACGCTGCAGCGCGCCCTCGGCGATGTAGTCGAATCCTCCGGGAAGGTTGCCAGCAATTCGCAGGCCCGTGGTTGCTTCAGTCTCGGTGCCGCCGATGCCCTGTTGGCTGGTGACAAAGGGCAGTGCGCGAATGAAGAAATAGGGCTCGATGGTGGTGCGCGGTACCCAGGTGTTGATGGACCCATAGGCGCCGTGGAAGTTGAGCCCGCCGGAATGTTTGTCGAGCGATGTGGGATAGATAACCACCACCGAGGCGGTGAAGAGATCGATGCGATTCTTGTCTCCGATATGGGCATCGAAACCGTCGAAGGTGCGGCTGATGTTGGTCCAGTCCTGGATGCCGACCAGGCGCTCGTCGCCAAATTTCAGCTCCTGCCTTCCCGCGAAGATGGACACAGGTTTGACATGAAGGTTCAGGTAGGCCTGGCGGAGATCGAAGCTGTCGCGCATGCTCGCACCTGTGAACTTGAGGGGGAGCCCGAGAGCGTGAACGTCGTGAAACTGTGCATAGCCGGTGAGCCATCGAGTGGGGCGAATCTCCAGGCCGCCGCGCACGCGGGTCAATTCGTATGCCTGTGCGTTGCCGGACAGGTAGTTGATGGAAGTCTGGGCTTCAGAGCGCGCTCGCAGGTCCATGTTCAGTGACATCCAGGTGGGAAGATCGGGGACGGTGATGGGCTGGACCTTGCCCGAGGGCTGAGGGTAGTCCTTGAACTGGGCAAATGCGCAGGGTGCGAGTGCGCAGCAAAGGAGCATCAGGTGGGCAACTGCTTTTGGCATTGAGCCTGTCCTTTCACAGGTGTGGGAGCTTTTCATTCAAAGCACCGGGATGAGGTTTGCGGCAGCGGTGGTTGAAAAACGGGATACGGGTTTCACGCATTTCACTTTTGGCACGCGACCGATCTCCGAAATCCGAGGTAGGATGCTCGAACATTGTGACCTGCGCATAAGAATTGCGACTCAACCGAAGGATTGAGCCGGCGATATTTTCTGGGATCGCCCTAGCTGCGAAGACCTTCCCGGCGGCGAAAACCTGTGGTGTAGCCGGGAAACCTGGCTTACGGTATACTGGTTGAGGCCTCAAGGGGGCAGGGGAATCCCTGTTTCACGGGCTTTGCGATGGGTGACCAACCCCGTCCAAAACGAGAAAAAAATGCCCAAGTTGAAGACCCATACGGGCGCGGCCAAGCGCTTCAGCAAGACTGGCACCGGCAAGATCAAGCGGGGCCAGACGAAGACGCGGCACATCCTTACTTCGAAGGGGCCAAAGACGAAGCGCAAGCTCGGTAAGACCGTGCTCGTTTCTGATGGCGACTACAAGAAGGTAGCGCGCATGATTCCCTACGCCTGAGCACCTGCGGTGGGCGGACCTTTGGATTGGGTTCGTGCCGCAACTGTTGATGGGCCAATACAAAAATTTGGCCCCCGCCGGAAGCGGAAAGCGTTGTTCCCGGCGAGAGATTCAGGCTTGAACGAGCGAGTGAAGAGGTTTACCGCTTCCACCCTGGCGGGTGAGAGCCTCCTGCCTCCAGCCGCGTAACCGACGCAACCAAAATGGAGAAGAAACAATGCCTCGCGTAAAACGCAGTACCAAGCGGAGTGACCGCCGGAAGAAGATTCTTGACCGGGCAAGCGGCTACTTCCTGACCAAATCGAAGCTCTACCAGGCAGCGCAGGAAGCCGTGGAACGCGGCCTGAAGTTCGCCTACACCGGCCGCAAGCAAAAGAAGCGGCAGTTCCGCTCGCTGTGGATCGTGCGCATCTCGGCCGCGGCCAAGCTGAACCACACCAGCTACTCGCAGTTCATCAACGGGCTGAAGAAGGCCGGCATTGAACTGGACCGCAAGATTCTGGCTGACATCGCCGTGAAGGATGCGGCTGGCTTCACCAAGCTGGTGGAGCAGGCCAATGCGACGCTGAAGGCGGAGAAAAAGCCAGAGAAGAAGACGGCGGCGAAGTCCGCAGCGTAAAATGGCTGCTGAACGATAAAGACGGCCCGGAGCCTGACTCCCGGCCGTTTTGCATTGCTGAGAAGCCAGCGGGGAATTGCGCTTTACTCCGCGCACCGGTGGCCTCCATGGCTTGCTGGCAAACCTTGATCGTGGTGCGATGGGCAAGTGGTTTATCCTGCTGTTTACGCATGACGAACGAAGAGATTCCCAATCTGACGGCATTTGACGAGGCCGCGCTGGACAAGGCGTTTGCCGCGCTGGAGAAACAGGCGCGCGATGCGGCTGCCGCGCTTAACGGCGCGGAAGCTGTTGAGGCTTTTCGGCTCCATTGGCTGGGCCGCAAGCAGGGCCTGCTCAAGGACGTCTCTGACCGCTGGCTTAAATCTGCGCCCGCCGACGCGAAGAAGCTGCTCGGCGTGCGCTTCAACGCGCTCAAGGCGGTGGTGGAGGGGTTGCTGGACCAGGCTCTCGGAGCTGGGCCCAGCGATGCCGCGCTCGCCGCTGAAGCCATCGACGTTACGCTGCCGGGAACGCGGCGGCTGACCGGGGCTGAGCATCCGATTACCAAAACGCAGAACGAGATCATCCGTGTTTTTGCGGCGCTGGGCTACTCGGTGGGGGTAGGGCCGGAGGTCGAAACCGACTACTACAACTTCGAGAGCATGAACTTTCCGCCAGGGCATCCGGCGCGGGATACGCAGGATACGCTGGTCATTGCCAATCAGGACCGGCGTTCGCAGCGCGACCGGCTCTTGCTGCGCACACATACTTCTCCGGTCCAGATGCGGACCATGGAGACGCAACCCCCTCCGGTGCGCATCGTGATTCCAGGCAAGGTTCACAGGAACGAAGCCGATGACGCGACGCACTCCTCGACATTCCACCAAGTGGAGGGGCTGTGCGTGGACACGAATATAACCTTCAGCGACCTGAAAGGCACGCTGGACCACGCGATGAAGGCGCTGTTTGGGTCGTCGGTGAAGACGCGCCTGTTTCCCTCGTTCTTTCCGTTTACAGAGCCGAGCGCCGACGTACAGATCAGCTGCATTTTCTGCGGCGGCAAAGGCTGCCGCAAGTGCAAGCAGTCGGGCTGGATTGAGTTGCTGGGCTGCGGCATGGTGGATCCAGCGGTGTTTGCCTTTGCGGCAGAAAAGCAGGCTGCGTATGACCCGAAGAAGATTTCTGGGTTTGCGTTCGGCATGGGGGTAGAACGTATTGCGATGATGAAATACGGCATCAGCGAGATCGGGCAGTTCTATGCTGGCGATATGCGGTTTCTGGAAGAGTTTGTTTGAATAGCGGGGTTAGTCGCGCTGCGCGCAGTTAGCGGAGCTAGCGGAGTTAGGTTGTTTGCGCGGTTTGTAAATCCCAATTTAGGGTAGGCGATGGCGCGATCGAAGAGCAATCGAGAACTAATTGTTTGGCAGAAGGCAATGGCCCTTGCGCGACGAGCGTATGGGGTCAGTCAGGGATTGCCGAAGTCGGAGGCCTTCGGGCTGCTCATTCAAATTAGACGCGCAGCTGCGTCTGTGCCAAGCAATATCGCAGAAGGTCATGGAAGGTTGACCGATTCCCAGTTTCGGCACTTTCTCGGAAATGCGCGAGGGTCCCTTTATGAGATGCAAACGCAACTCGAATTGGCCGGCGATCTTGGTTATATCGACAAACTGCTCGTGCAGGAATTGATGGATCATGGGTCGGAGGTCGCGCGATTGATAAACGGGTTGATCTCAGCTCTGCGCCAGAACAAGCATGTTGAAGGAAAGGACGGCTAGCGCAACTGTCTTGCTAACTCCGCAAGCTCCGCTGGCAATGGGGAATCACGATGAAGATACTGACTAAGTGGATTAGAGCGTATGTACCCAGACTGGCGGTGAGTGATGCTCAGTTGGCCGAAGACCTGACGCTGCGCGGGATTGCGGTCGAGGGGATTTATGCGCTTGGCGACGGCAACGGCTCGCTTTTTGAGATGGACATCACCACCAACCGCGTGGATGCGATGAACCACTACGGCGTGGCGCGTGAGGCGGCGGCCATTTACGGTGTTGCACTCAAACCGCTTGATTTTGCGCTGCCCGAGGCCCGTCCGGCTGCCAAGGCCTTTCCCTTGCGGATTGAAGACGAGGCCGGCTGCGGGCGCTTCACGGCGCGCGTGTTGCGCGGCATTACGATCGGCGATTCGCGGGACTGGTTCACAGGCGCGGAGGTGGCTACCTACTTTGCGCTTTTGGAACAGAAGCGAATTTCCAACGCTGTGGACGCGACGAATTTTGCCTGGCTGGCGATGGGCCAGCCGACTCACGCTTTCGATCTGGACAAGATTGAAAGCGGCATCGTGGTTCGGCGGGCGCGCAAGGGCGAGCGGCTGAAGACGCTGGACGGCGTGGACAGAACGCTTGACCCGGAAGACCTGATCGTGGCCGACCACGTGAAGCCGCTGGGACTAGCCGGGGTGATGGGCGGCTGGGACACGATGATTACGCCGGCGACCACGAACGTGCTGGTTGAGGCGGCGTGGTTTGATCCCATGACTGTGCGGCGCACAGCGCGGCGGCATGGGCTGCACACGGACGCGAGTCATCGTTTTGAGCGCGGGGCGGACATCAACGCCGCGCCTGTGGCTTCGGCGCTGGTGAGCGGAATCCTGCTAGCCAATGGAGGCCACATCGAGGGCGAGCT
>PMOF01000098.1:4191-5979 GCA_003162495.1 Acidobacteriaceae bacterium | reverse complement strand
CTGTTCAAGCCGTTCATCTATCATCGCCTCGAACAGACCGGGCACTGCACGACCATCAAGCAGGCCAAAGAGATGGTGGAGATGCAGGAGCCGGTGGTGTGGGACATTCTTGAAGAAGTGATCAAGGACCACCCGGTGCTGCTGAACCGCGCTCCCACGCTGCACAGGCTGGGCATTCAGGCTTTTGAGCCGGTGCTCGTCGAGGGCAAGGCCATCAAGATTCATCCGCTGGTTTGCACCGCGTTCAACGCCGATTTCGACGGCGATCAAATGGCGGTGCACATTCCTCTGTCGCCCGAGGCGCAGATCGAAGCCAGCGTGCTGATGCTGGCGTCGCACAACATTCTTTCGCCTGCTTCAGGCCAGCCGATTACGGTGCCCACGCAGGACATGGTGCTCGGTCTTTATTACCTGACCAAGGCGAAGAAGGGCGGCATTGGCGAGGGGCGGGTGTTTGCCAACACGGAAGAGATCCTGATGGCGCTCGAAGCCAGGGAAGTGGAGACGCTGACGCCGATCCGGCTGCGCTATACGGGCAAGGTGCTGGACATGACCACGGCCTATGACGACCAGGATCTGACCCACACCGAGCCGGTCGACTTCAACAAGGAATACATCTCGACCACGGTGGGCCGCGTGATTCTGAACGACTCGCTGCCGGAGGGGATGCCTTATGTGAACGGGCTGCTGAAGAAGAAGGGCATAGGGCAACTGGTGAACTATTGCAACCAGAACCTGGGCCTTGAGGTCACGGTTGGCATGCTGGACCGCATCAAGTCGCTGGGCTTCAACTATGCCACCAAGTCCGGTCTGTCGGTGGGTCTGGACGACATGGTGATTCCGGACAGCAAATACACCACGGTGGATGCGGCCGACAAGAAGGTGATCGAAGTCCAGAAGCAGTACATGGACGGCGCCATCACCAACGGCGAGCGCTCGAACAAGGTGATCCAGATGTGGTCGGCGGTGACCGACCAGGTGGCAGACGAAATGTTCGGCAACATGAAGAGAGCAGACGACGAAGGAGCCATGAACCCGATTTACATCATGGCAGACTCCGGCGCGCGCGGATCGAAGCAGCAGATCCGGCAACTGTCCGGCATGCGCGGACTGATGGCCAAGCCTTCGGGAGAAGTTATTGAAACGCCCATCACGGCGAATTTCCGCGAGGGTTTGACGGTGCTCGAATACTTCATTTCCACACACGGGGCACGTAAAGGATTGGCGGATACGGCATTGAAGACCGCTGACTCCGGCTACCTGACCCGTCGTCTAGTGGACGTGGCCCAGGATGTAATCGTGACCGAGTACGATTGCGGGACGGTCGAGGGCATCTATGTGAGCGCGATCGTCGAGTCGGGCGAGATCATCGAACCGTTGCGCGATCGCATCATCGGGCGCGTGACGCTGGAGCGGATCAAGGACTACGACGGCAACATCGTGGTCGATCTGAACCAGGGCATCGATGAAGACAGCGCTTCGGCGATTCAGGGCGCGGGCGTGGAGAAGGTGAAGATCCGCTCCGTGCTGACGTGCGAATCGCGGCGAGGCGTGTGCGCGCTGTGCTACGGACGCAACCTGGGTTCGGGGCGGATGGTGGAGCTGGGCGAGACTTGCGGCGTAATCGCCGCACAATCGATCGGCGAGCCCGGAACGCAGTTGACGATGCGTACCTTCCACGTGGGCGGCACGGCCAGCCGCGTTTCAGACAAGTCGCGTCTCGACGCCAAGAACAACGGCTTTGTGCGCTTCATCAACCTCAACACCGTCGAGAGCAAGGACGGCACA
>PMOF01000098.1:0-4166 GCA_003162495.1 Acidobacteriaceae bacterium | reverse complement strand
GGCCAGTTGCTGGCCGAGTGGGATCCATACACCTACGCCATTCTTACCGAGATTGGCGGCACGGTGCAGTTCAAGGATCTGCAGGAAGGCATCACGCTCAACGAAGAAGTGGACGAAGTGACCGGCCTCTCGCGCTGGGTGGTGGCGGACGCTCCGGACGAGAAGCGCCAGCCGGCCTTCATGGTGAAGAACGCGAAGGCCAGCAAGCGTTACCTGCTGCCCCGCGGCGCTCACCTGATGATTCAGGATGGCGAGGATGTGGGACCCGGCGACGTGCTGGCCAAGATTCCCAAGGAGAGCACGCGCACCAAGGACATCACGGGCGGTCTGCCGCGGGTGGTGGAATTGTTCGAAGCGCGCAAGCCGCGCGAGACGGCGATCATCAGCGAAATCGACGGAGTGGTTCGCTTCGGCGAAGTGGCAAAGGGCCAGCGCAAGATTTACGTGACCGCGGACAACGGCGACGAGAAGGAATACTCGGTGCCGCGCGGCATCCACGTGAATGTGCAGGAAGGCGAGCGGTTGCGCGCCGGCGACCCGCTGATGGATGGGCCACTGAACCCGCACGACATTCTGGCGGTGCTGGGCGAAAAGGAGCTGCAGTCTTACCTGGTGAACGAGATCCAGGAGGTCTACAGGCTGCAGGGCGTGGCCATCAGCGACAAGCACATCGAAGTGATTGTGCGGCAGATGCTGCGCTGGGTCAGGATCGACGAAGTGGGCGACACCAACTTCCTTCTTGAGCAGCAGGTGGACCGGTTCCGCTTCCGCGAGGAGAACGAACGGGTGCTGGCCAATGGCGGCCGTCCGGCCATCGGGCGTCCGCTGCTGCTGGGCATCACCAAGGCGTCGCTCTCGACCGACAGCTTTATCTCCGCAGCCAGCTTCCAGGAGACTACGCGCGTGCTCACTGAGGCCAGTATCAACGGCGCAATCGATAACCTGCGCGGCCTGAAGGAGAACGTGATCGTGGGACGGCTGATTCCGGCCGGCACCGGTCTCGAATACTACCGCAACGTGCAGCTCTCTCCGGAGCTGGAGGAAGCGGCGGCCCGCGTGCAGCAGGAGGTCACCGCGGAGATCGAGGCGGCCGAGCGCGAACTGGAACTGATGCGGCAAGAGGGCGAGGCCGAAGAGATGGCGGCCGAATAGGCAAACCAGCTTCGATCACCATGTCTTTTTTGCCGATTCAACGGGCCCGGAGCAAGCCGGGCCCGTTTTGCGTTCAGAGGCAAATCCGATCCCTACGCGGAGTTTTTGCGCTTGAGATTGGATTTCTGCTCGTCGGCAAGCATTTGAGCGATTTCTTTCCTGGCATTTTTGGCCTGATACATGGCGGTGTCGGAGGCGCTGAGCAGGCTGTCTGTGGTGGCTCCATTTTCCGGGTAGAGAGCGATGCCCACGCTTGCCGCGCCATGCAAAATATTTCCCTCAACGGTAAACGGGTCGTCGAAGCAGCGTTCCAGGCGGGCGGCGATTTCTTCGGCGGCGGCGCGGCTGCGCACGCTGGGCAACAGGACGGCAAACTCGTCGCCGCCCAGGCGCGCCAGCATATCGTGTGCGCGAAGCTGATGCTTCATGCGCTTGGCCACCCCCTGCAGATACAGGTCGCCGATGCGATGACCGTAGAGGTCGTTGACCTGTTTGAACTGATCGAGATCGATGAAGATCAACCCAAAGATGCTGGCAGTGTGGCGGGCTCCTTCAATGAGGACAGTGATCTGCTTTTCCAGCGAGAACCGGTTGTGGATGTCGGTGAGCTGGTCAAATTCCGAACGGTGGAGCAGGTCGGAGTAAAGACGGCGGGTCTCGATGGCCAGTGTGGCAAGGCGTGCGCCCACAATGAGGGCCTCGGATTCGGTCACCGCGGGTTGGGTTCCCAGTTCGAACCCGGCGTAGAGCACCCCCAGCGGAGAACCGGCGCGCGCGGGAATCGGTTCGCGAACCAGGCGCAGGGTCTCCGGCGCTGGCGGATAATTTCCCAGCCGCGCTCCATCGGTGATCTCGCACCAGCAGCGAGCGCCTTCCAGGCGGAAGGATACCATTTCCGTAATTTCTTCCAGCAGTTCAGCCAGGGGACGTGATCCGTTGATGTCTTCCAGCACGCGGCTGCGCCGCATCTCGAGTTGAGCCATCCGGCGCTCCAGGGTGCCCTCTGCGGCTCTGCGGGCTGAGAGGTCCGCTGTCTGGCGGTGGACTTTGCTGTGGAGAGCTACGCCCCAGACGGCCGCGGCCACGATGATCAGCACCAGCAGCCTGACCAAGCGCTTGAGGTTTTCAATGTTCAGCCATGAAGGCTTGGCGACGACTGCAATGTCGTCGTCGGAACGCAGCAGAATGGTGAAGGGAACCTGTGCATTGAAGGGGTTGGAGTCATCAAGCAAGCAGATGCCGGTGACGCGAATTCTGGAACCGAGCGGAATCTGTTTCATCGGAGGAAGCGGATCGGAAACAAGCCGGACGGGGCCAGGATGGCGATAAATTGCGGAGAACACCTGGCCATCGGAAACCAAAACATACTCGTCCTGTGCGGCCTCGCGGACTTCTGTGACGACCTGCCCTTCGATGGAGACCAGGTCGAAGACATTGCGGCTCGAAGAAAGCTGACGCCAGTTGGCCGGCTGCGGCTTAATGGGCGCTTGCACGCGACTATCCTTTATTTCGCCGTTGGTAAGAGTGAGAAAACCGTCATGGAGCCCTGGAAAGCCGGTCACGTCCGCAAGATCGCCGAGTTGCACGGGGGCAATCGAATGAGTCTCGATCCACAGGCTCTTGGGGCCGTTCTGAAGCACGATCGCAGAGCCTGGATGGGAATACGTGATGGTTCCGTGGACCCTGATTCTTTGCGAGAGAACCTTAACATGGTATCCGCTCAGCACCTGATCCATGGGCGTGATGGGCAGAGTCGCAGGGTCGGCGGCAGCGCGCTTGAGAACCTTCACACCCGCCCATGAGGAAACGTGGACAAGGATTCCTGTCTGCTGCATTTTGCCGTCGAATCTGCCCGAGGCAGCTCCGGTAATCTCCACCTCGGCGTCCAGCAGGCCCTGGGCAGGACTTGGGTCGCCGCTGTCAACGATCGCTTCAAAGGTCCCCCCGTCGGTGACCAACTGAAGGGTGATATTGGCAACATCGGAACTCATCGCCGTATCGGTGGCGCGGACCTTTGCGCGCACTGAAACCAACACGCAGTCGTATTGGGCGCGAATGAGCTCGTCGTAAGTGGCCGGCATGGGCTTGGGCACGGCGCCATGGTGGAGAATGGTGATATCGTTGCTCACCACGATCGGGTGGAAACTATCGCGGGTTGTTCCCTTGACCAGAACGCGATCGCCGGGAACCAGTTTGAGATTGGTTGCAGCCTGCACATAAATGGCCACGTCGCCGTCTTGAACAAACATGGTCCCTTCATAGCTGCGGAAGTAGGTAACCGTGGCTTCAAAAGCGACCGGGAGCGCTTGCTCGGCCTGCTCATTGCTCATGGCGTGAATGGCGTCGAGCGTGGTGAGCAGGGCGGGCGTCGCAGCCAAGGCTGCCGTAGCCCAACCGAGAATCATCGCAACCGCTAAAATCAATCTCTTCATCGAAAAAAGCCATTCACACTGTCGTAGACGAATTCGGTTCCTCATCGCGCCTATCAGCAGGAAATGCGATTCAGTAAGCCCAGCGAAAAGGATCTTCCGCGCGCTCTGGCGCACGGGATTCCGGCTGGATTGGCTTAAGTCTCAATCCTACTCTCATGTGAATCTGCTCTAATAGCCATTTTAGGGCATACGGGCCGCGCGCCGGTGTCTCTGGCTGAGCGGAGGATTCAGATCCGCCAAGTTTTGTGTTTGTTTGGTTTTGCGCGGGCGCCAATGCCGATCGGCGTGCGCCGCAAGGAGCTGTTTGGATGCCGAAAACAAGGAGCGGTTTGGATGCCGAAAACTTCAGAAATTTCTAATACAGTGTCATCTTTCTCGCGCGGCGGCACACAGGCCCAGCCAACCCGCCGCATTCGGGTGATCGGGGTTCCGCTGGATATGGGCGCCAGCCGCCGCGGCGTGGATATGGGGCCGTCGGCGATGCGCGTGGCGGGCCTGGAGGCGCGGCTGGAGGCGCTGGGGCACCAGGTGACCGATGGAGGCAACATCCTGGTAGAGATCGCCGAGACGCGGAAATCGGGC
>PMOF01000023.1 GCA_003162495.1 Acidobacteriaceae bacterium | reverse complement strand
CGCAGATAGCGCGCCTTCTCGAGTTTTCCCTCGGCCGCCCGCCGCCGCATCGCAGCATCCTGCGCCAGTGTCTCCGGACGCACATTAGTGGGATAGAGCTGCGGATGCCGCTCCTCCAGCCGAAAATCGGCCGGCCTTTTGTAGCCGAAAAAACGGTCGCTGTGGAGGATGAGGACCTGATTGATGCGCACCATCGCAGCCTCGGCCGCGGCGACATTCAGCGGGTCCGCCTGCCGCAGCTCCGGCACGTTGAGCTGGTTCGCCTCGAGAAACGGCTCGATCCACTCGAAGCCCCACTCCAGCGGCCGCACCACGCGATTTTCGTCGCGCGTCGTCAGCCGGGTCTCCCACTCATACATCCAGCGCGCGTATTTTTCTTTGAACATCGTGTCAGTTCAAGTTTATCAGCGCGGCTCGAACCCCGGGCGTGAGTTAAGGATCAGATCGCATCCAGCCCGGGCCTATGTCTGCTTCTGCGCGCGCCGCTTCGCGAGTTACTCCGCCGCCAGCCAGCCGAGGCTGAGCAGCGTAAGCAGCGCGATGATCCCTTGCGACATGACGCAATAGAGACACCAGACCTGAAGAATGGACTTCTCGATATGCGTGAGATAGAGCGCGAATCCCAATCCTGCAATCGCGACAACCGTCAACAGACGTCGCCGCCGCGCCAGCGACAGCATTGCAAGAGCCGCATAGCCCGCGATCCCGATCGCCGCCACCGGAATACCAGCGATCACCGCATACGGGCTGTGGTTCACGATCCCGCAGTCCCATTTCTCGTTGATCGAGCAGGGCTCGGTGCCGGTGTCGTAATGAACGCGCAGCGCCAGGATGGAAACCACCACGCCCGCCAGCGCCAGCAATGCAATCAGGTATCGCATTCTTCTAAGCCTGATGCTACCAGAACCCTGCGCCCCGGCCTCGTATGCCGGACCCCATTTGCCAGGCCTTGTATGCATGGGCTCCTGCGCACGATTACGATAGGCACATGGATCAGAAGCTACTACCGGGCACCCCGCGCGTGGCCTTCTTCGGCGGCAGCTTTGATCCGCCCCATCTCGGCCATCTGGCTGTTGCGCGCGCGGCTCGTGCGGCCCTCAATCTTGATACAGTTTTTTTCGCCCCAGTCGGCGCGCAGCCGCTCAAGCCCCATGGATCGACCGCCAGCTTTGCAGACCGCCTCGCCATGACCCGCCTCGCCATCGCCGGCGAAGCGGGCTTCGCAATTTCTATGGCCGACGCTCCCATGCCCTCCGGCGCTCCCAACTTCACCCTTGAAACCCTTCTCGCCCTGCGAGCGGAGATTCTGCCTGGAGGCGTCTTGTTTTGCCTCATGGGCGCCGACTCATTCGTCTCGTTGCGACATTGGCACCGGTCGGCGGAGATTCCATTCGTCGCGCCCCTGATCGTCGCGTCCAGGCCACTGTCTTTGCGGTCCGCCGCTTTACCGGCCGGCCAGCCTGCCAAAGAGCAGCTCGCCGGCCTTCAGGCGGCTTTGCCTCCAGGCTTGACCATNNGCGCCCGCGGCCGCCCCAGAAAGTCCCGCCCGCAACGCAGCGCTCCAGTCCTTCCGGCTGCACAATTCCGCCGGCCAAAGCGCGCCGCTTTACCTGTTGCCCGGCCTTCATTTGGAAATCAGCGCATCCCAGATTCGCGACCAGATCCGCGAACGGATTCGACCTCAGTCCGGCGCAGCTTCCCCGAATCCCACCGCGCAACAAGACCTTCTGCCCCCAACTGTACTTGAGTTCATCCGCTCCCACGGACTCTACCAATCGAGCGTTTGAGCAGGTGCCGGCTTGCCCCATCCCGAACCAAGCGACTACGATTGACTTTGGAGAGCATTTCTACCGAATGACTACAACGCAGGCACAGCAGCAAACCCGCATCCCAATCCGNNCTTTCCGACTTCTTCCTCGTCACCTCAGCCACCAACAACCGGCAGACCGTCGCCATCGCCGACGAAGTCGAGCATCGCCTCAAGAAGGAATTCGGCGCCATGCCCAATTCCATCGAGGGCCGCCGCCAGGGCGAATGGATTCTGCTCGACTACGTGGACTTTGTGGTCCACGTCTTTCTCGCCGAGCGCCGCGCCTTCTACGACATTGAGCGGCTGCGCAAGTCCGCCCGCCCGTTCACCCCGGCCCAGTTTGACGCCGAGTTGAAGACCGCTCTCGCCGCCAAAACCCGCGCCGTCCGCACCAGAACCCCCGCCAGCGCCAAGCCGTCCCCTGCCAAAACTGCGGTGGATTCCCACCCCAAGAAGGCGGCCAGGAAGACGCCGGCAATCAAGGCAGTGGCGAAGAAGAGCGTGATCAAGAAAGCGTCGGCCACCAAAGCGGTCGCAATCAAATAACCGCAAAAGTTCAAAAGGGCATTTACGCGCCAAAGGAAAAGGGCGGTTCCGCATAGCGGAGCCGCCCTTTTCTGTGAACCATTTGACTTGAGGTTAGAAGTCAAACTTCAAAGTCGCCTGGACGAGTCGTGGAGAAGCATTGCCGCCCAGGAACGATCCGAGAATCGAGGTCGGGGGGTTGACCGTATTCTGGATCTCTCCAATTGACCCAGAGGCAATGCTATTGAGGGGCTGTGCGAAATTCGGGTGGTTGAACAGGTTGAAGAACTGCGCACCCAGCCTGACCCTGCCGCTTTCCCAGTGAGGCATGGTAAAGCCCTTGGTAACCGCAAAATCGCTATCGGTGTAGTTGGGTCCAAAGATTTGATTCCTGCGCGACTGCCCGAAATCGCTCGCGGTGCCGTAGGCCGATGCAAAAGCGCAAGGGGTGGGATTGTTTTCGTTTGCGGCCGCCGTACCGCCGCAGTGGTTGTTGCCGCTGATGGATGCGGTCTGTTTCGCATAAAGCGGGCCGCCGTAGCCAGTGAGGGCGGATGCCGTTCCCGTGTCGACCACCGAGAAAGGCAGTCCGGTGCTATGGAAGACCGTTCCCGAGAACTCCCAGTGATCCACCAGCAGCTTGGGGCCCCCGTAATGCGGCATCATGTAGACATAGCTGCCGCTCACGTAATGGCGCGTGTCGTAGTCCGCATTGCCGTAGCTCTGGGACAGGTTGAACGGGTTGTCGGGAGAATTGCTATTGGCGCTGAATCCGTTGAAGCCGCCGTTGGAGATCTCATCCAGCGTGTGGCTGTACATGTAGTTCACCTGAACGGTCAGGCTGCCTGACCGGTGCTGAGCGGAAACGTCCAGGCCGTTGTAATTTCCTGAGGAACCGCTCGAAATCTGGGTGACCTGGGCAAAGTTGGGATTGGGTGGGCCGCTGGTGGAGAGCTCCGGGAAACCCGCTGCGCCGCCACCGTTCCACGCGTTGACGCTGTTGTTCAGCTCCGGCTCATGATAGCTGTGGTTGCCCACGTACTCCGCCGTGATGCTGTCGCTCTTGGTGAGCTGGTGCTCGATACCAAAGCTCCACTCTTCATAGGTGGGATTGCTGATGTGCTGGACTGCGGTCGAAATATTGGGCGAGGAGAAGCCAGGCACAGTGGAAAGAGTTGCATTGCTGGCCCCGGCCGCGAAACCGGCAACAAAGGCCGCATTAGAGCCGGTCGCAACCGAACGAGCGCTTCCGGGAGCAATGGGGACGAGCGCGAGATTGCTGCCGCCAAAGGCCGGCCCAAAGAGCGTAAACGGAACGTTGGTGGGCGCATTGTTGAGAAAGATATCTGCGATCTGACCCGGAAACGCATCGGCGAACATACCGAATCCACCCCGGACCGTGGTCCTGCTTTGGGGTCCGAAGGGGAGGAATGCAAAGCCGACGCGGGGTTCGTAACCGATCTTCTGCAAGCTCGCCAAGGCTTGTTTTTGGCCAGACGAGATCAGCGAATTGTAGGCCGTGCTGGTGCTGGTGCTTGCCGAAGCAAAATCCGTGCTCAGGCGCGCGAAGCAGTTGGTCCGGCAAATCGGGTCGGAGTTGTGCTCCATGCGCAGGCCGTAAGTGATGGTCAGGTTCGGCAGAATCTTCCACTGATCCTGCGCGTACCAGCCCATGCCATAGAGCGCCACCGGCTGGGTGTTGCGGGTGGGGAACTGCTCAAACCACAAGTCGACATAGCCCTGCTGGAAGCTTCCGTTCGTGGCCAGTGCTTCCGGCGAGCTGGTGTACTCTTGCGGGCTGTAGTCGGTAATGTCGTCGCGGCGCATCAGCCAGCCAAAGCTCACAGTGTGCTTGCCCTTGGTCCAGCTCAGGTCGTCCTGGAACTGGTAGCCGGTGACGTCGCGCCCCTGAGGCCAGATGATATTAAGGCCGCCTGGCCATGCGCTGGAGCCGTTGTTGCCCAGGTCGCCGTCTGCAAAGATAAGGCTGAAAGGGGCGATCACCTCGGAAGCTGCCTCATTGGTGTTGGAAAAAACAGCCTGGTACCAATTGGTGGCAAACAGGAACTGGTTGGAGAGCGACGGCGAAAAGATATGCTGCTCGCCAAGCTGGCCGTCGTAGGCAGGCTGCGGGCTGGCCGCGTTATACAGCGGGTTCAGCAAGCTGGTGAATGTTGCCTGCACGCCTCTGTCGACGGTTGCGTGGCCGAACACGTGGTCCTTGTCGCTGAAAGTATGATCGATGCGGCCGTTGAACAGGTACTCATGGGTGTAATTCCCAGCGTTGCCATTGAACTTCACCGTCCCATAGCCCCCCGAGGTCGCGTCCGAGGTTACAGGGGTTGCCGAAGCGTAGCCTGGGTTGCCGGTGTAGAGCTTGAAGATGCTCTGATAGACGGGAATTTCAGAGGACAGGCCGTTCTTCGTCAGGTTAGCCAGAGTGTTTGTCTGATAAGCGGCGTCGGGGGCGTAGATGGTTCCACGAGTGGGCAGGATGACGCTCAAGCCTTCATAATTAGCGAAAAAGAACGTCTTGTCATGCCGGATGGGTCCGCCGATGGCCGCTGCCCATTGATTCACATTGTCAAACGGGCGCGGGTTGCCGGCCTGCTTGTCAAAATAGTCGTTGGCGTTCAACAGCCGCCCGTTCCACCAGTAGGCGGCATTGCCGTGAAACTTGTTTCCACCCGACCGTGATGTCTCTGACACCTGGGCGCCGCCCAGGCCGCCGAACGATGCGTTATAGGCGTTGGCGGTTACGGTCACTGCGGAAACGTCGTTGTTGCCGAGGGTCAAGTTGGTGGCGCCTGAATTGTTCAGGTTCAGGAACGGGTCATTATAGTAACCGCCGTTCACCGTAAAGGTGTTTGCCGTGCCTGGCAGGCCGAAGGACGAAAAGTTTCCATATCCGCCTTGGGTATTCATCACGCTGCCGGGAGCGGTCTGCGCGACGAAGGTCAGATCGTTGCCGGGATTCGGAAGCGTCAGCACCTGCTCCATCGTAAAGGTCGTGGACAGTTGAGCGTCATCCACATGCAGCAGCGGAACCTCGCTTGCAGTCACTTCGACGGTCTCGCTGGCTTTGCCGATGGTCAGAGCGACATTGCCTGAGGAAACCGTACCCGCGCCCACATCGATGGTCAGCTTGGACTTCTCAAAGCCCGTGGCCGTCACGCTGATCGTATAACGACCCGGATCGAGCTGCGATACGCGATATTCGCCGCCCGGGCTGCTGGTGATGGTGCGGGTTGCGCCGGTTGCCAGGCTGGTCACGCTNNACGGTTGCGCCGGGAACGATTGCGCCTGTGGAATCGGAGACGATTCCTACGATGTCACCGGTGATGTTTGTTTGCGCTTGAGCTACTGGGGCTGTGGCATTCACCACAAAACCGGCAACGGCCAGTAAGCTGAGCGCCAGGGCCGCATGTTGCAACCGGAAAACTCGCATTGAAATTCCTCCAAAATTTAGGGGATTGGGAAGGCTCCTTATTCGGCGCCTTTTTTCAATCCGCGTGTTGTGCATCGGCGTTTCGGCTTTGGTGGTCGTCCCGATCCGCATGGGGAAGCAGAAAAATGAATACGCTAAGTAAAGAGATGAGGTAAAGGCTTACATCCCTGCGGATCTCAGTCGTGCCGGCCAGTTCTGCGGGGAGTGCCAGAGATAACTTGCCATCATGATCAGTGCATGACGGATGCCAATCTCTAAGAATCGGAAAAGTAATCTGTTTGTCATTTAAAATACATAGTTTAGTGACATTTGAGCCTAGCTCATGAACTCGCCCTAAATATGGAATTACGTAGGATTTGGACCTCGTATCCCAAAAATGGGTGCCATCTCTCATTTTTGGGGAATCCCCATATACCTCGGTTTTCTGCAACCAGATCGGTTGCGGTATCCTCCTTCCCATGCTCCTCACGCTTGCCCATGTCGGAGCCCAGCCCAGCTCCAAAGACGGATTCGACGCCCTCACTCAGATCTACCTGGACCGATGTGCTGCCTTTGCGCGTTGCCAATCGGAAGCTTTCCGGACCGAAGAAGCGCTGCTCGAATGGCTTGATCGCCAGCAGGGGCGTACACCCGCCTTGCCCGTTCTCCTCGACAGCCTGGGCCGGCAAATGACATCCGAGGTTTTTGCTGCCTGGCTGGGCGCGCGCCGAGATCAGGGAACCCAGCACATTCTCTTCGCTATCGGTCCCGCCAGCGGATGGTCCGCGAGCGCCCGCGAGCGTGCACATTTGCTGCTCTCGCTGGGACCGATGACCCTGGCTCATGCGCTCGCCCGCCTCGTTGTTGCTGAGCAACTGTATCGGGCCTTCACCATACTTACTGGCCACCCTTACCATTCTGGCCACTGAAAGGGCGCGGCCTTTATAGTCGATGCATGTCGTCATCGCAAAACGAATCCCCCGGCCACACCAATCCCGAGTCCAGGTGGTTTGGCGCCAAACGCGTCAAGCCGGAAGAAAAGACTGTTCTGGTGCAAGGCGTCTTCGGTGCCGTTGCCTGGCGCTACGACTTGATGAACGACGTAATGTCGGCCGGCCTGCATCGCTATTTTAAAAACCGTCTGGTCGAGGTCATGAATCCCAAGCCGGGCCAGGTCATCCTCGATGTCGCGGGCGGCACCGGCGATGTGGCTCTGCGTTGCGCCCGGCGCACCGAGGGCAACGCGCGAATTATGGTTTGCGACCTCAACTCTGCCATGCTCGAAGCCGGACGCGCCAAAATGGCCGGCATGCGCGGAGTTTCCGGCATTGAATGGATGACCGGCGACGCTGAGGATCTGCCTCTGCCCGATGGAAGTGTCGACACGTACAGCATCGCTTATGGCTTGCGCAATGTTACCCACATTGATCAGGCGTTGCGCGAAGCAGCGCGCGTTTTACGCCCCGGCGGGCGTTTTTGCTGTCTCGAATTTACCTCCGGAGTGCGCTTCGGGCTCAAGCCCCTGTTCGACGCATACTGCAGCCATGCAATGCCGCCGCTGGGCGATTGGATCACCAAAGATGGAAGCGCCTATCGCTATTTGGCCGAAAGCATCCAGAGATTTCTCGATCAACCCAGCCTGGCGAAGCGGATAGAAGAGGCGGGCCTTGGCAGAGCCCAGTGGATCGATCTTCTGGGTGGAGTCTCGGTGATTCATTGGGCCCAACGGGGCTGACGCACCACGGCCCACGCAGGCCCGCAAAGCTTCTTCGCTACCCGACCGTTTGGCGCCGAGAAGCATTCTGCCGGCCATTTACAATGCTGACTGGCCACACCTGCGGCGCATGCCGCAAACCGTCGCAAGCAGGCTTCCGATCTCTGAATACTGTTATGACCGAATCCCGTCAAGGACTGATCCTGATCAACACCGGCCCCGGCAAGGGCAAAACCACCGCCGCCATGGGCACCGCCCTGCGTGCCGTCGGCAACGGCATGCGCGTGCTGATGCTTCAGTTCCTCAAGGGCTCCTGGCATTACGGCGAGCTGGACGCCGTCCAATCTTTCGGTCCCAACTTTGTCCTCCGGCAGATGGGCCGTGGCTTTGTGAAAATCGGCGGCGCGGAGACAGACCCCGAAGACATTCGCCTGGTGGAGGAGGCCTGGGCTGAAGCGCGCGCGGCCATCTACTCCGGCGAATGGGATATGGTCATCCTGGACGAGATCAATTACGCCATCGGCTACGGCATGCTCGACCCTGCGCTGGTGGCCGAGGCCCTGCGGTCGCGACCGGAAATGGTGCACGTGATCCTTACCGGCCGCAACGCCCATCCGCTGCTGGTCGAGCTGGCAGACACCGTCACCGAGATGCGCGAAGTGAAACACGCTTACCAGAAAGGCATCCTCGCCCAGCGCGGCATAGAATATTGAATTGGCGATGAACTTTGGGGCAAGGCTCCCTTTTTCCCGCTGTGCGAAGCGAATTCAAACCCCCGAGTCTTAAGAAAGAGTTTGCATGTCCTGGTTTAAGCGTGAAAACGGCGAGTTCGAGTCCGGCCCCGACGTGGCCTCGGACGGAAGCGAGAGAACGGTGCGAACGCAGGGTTTGTGGACCAAGTGTCCAGGCTGTCGCCAGCCCATCTTCAACGCCGACCTTGAAGCCAATCTGAGCGTCTGCCCCAAGTGCCAATATCACTTCAAGATCGGTGCCCGCCAGCGCATCGACCTGCTTCTCGATTCCGGCTACGAGCTGGTGGATGGCGGCCTGCGCTCCACTGACCCGCTCAACTTTACCGACGTGAAGGCCTACAAGAAGCGGCTCCGCGCCGCACAGGAAGCGACCGGCCTCGACGACGCCATCCTCAATGCGGTCGGCCAGCTTGGGCCGCACTCCATCGTGCTCAGCGCCATGGAGTACAGCTTCATCGGCGGTTCCATGGGCGCCGTGGTCGGCGAGACCATCGCCCGCGCCGTCGACCGCGCCCGGCTGGGCCACATGCCCCTGGTCGTCGTCGCCGCCTCAGGCGGAGCGCGCATGATGGAGGGCGTGGCCAGCCTGATGCAAATGGCCAAGATCTCGTCCGCGCTGGCCCAGTTGGCCGACGAGCGCGTGCCCTATATCTGCGTTCTCACCGATCCCACTACCGGCGGCGTCACCGCCAGCTTTGCCATGCTGGGCGACCTGAACATCGCCGAGCCCGGCGCGCTCATCGGTTTCGCCGGCCCTCGCGTCATCGAGCAGACCATCCGCCAGAAACTCCCCGAGGGCTTCCAACGCTCCGAATTCCTTTTGGAAAAAGGCTTCCTCGACGCCATCGTGCACCGCCGCGATCTGAAGCCGTATCTAGTTCGCGCATTGGAATTCCTGAAAACTCCGGCAGCTGCTTGAGTCGCTGCAACACTTCCCTGCCGCATCCCCGCTGTTTACCCATGAAACACAAAAAGGGCGCTTGGTTGAGCGCCCTTTTGGCTTGCAGTTAATGCGTTTCTGTTTCCAGTCGGAAACCTAGAAGTAGAATTTTCCGGCCAGCTGGATTGAACGGCCGGGCGATGGATCCCCGTTCGGATCCGCACTGATTTGTACAGAGCTGACTGCGCCGAAAGTCGGGCTCAAGAAGTTACTGGATGGGGGCGCAAAGTTGGCGTGGTTGAATGCGTTGAAGGCCTCCAGGCGCAATTGCACATACCGCGCCCCGTCGGAGGTGAAGTGAATGTTCTTTGAGAGTTGCAGGTTGGTGTAGTCGTAGCCAGGTCCGGCGAAGAAATTGCGCGGCGTGTTGCCGAAGGTTCCAGTCGGCTGGGGCGAAAACGGCGTTGTGGCGAAGTACTGGTGGCCGGCTGCTCTGATGTTTTCTTTTTGGATATTGAAACTGCTGATGTTGGGAACATCGGGGCAGCCGAAGAATTCGAACACATCGCACCAGCCTGAGTTGAAGGACCCCGCCGCGTTGATTCCGATCGGGAATCCGGTCTGGAATGCGGTCACGCCGGAGACACCCCAGCCGCTCAAAGTCTCCTTGAGAATTGCGTTGCTGCGCATGAAACCCGCCACCGGCACGGTGTACACATAGCCCGCCGACAGGCGATGCCGGGCATCGAAGTCCGAGCTGCCATAGTTGAGGTTTTTAAAACCGGGCTCCCAGTTGATGGTGCGGCCGGTTGACCCGCCAAACCCGCTCTCATACCCTGAGCCATCGTCCAGCGAGTGAGAGTAGGTGTAGGCCAGCGTGAATGTCAATCCGTGGGACTGAGCTTTCTGCAGGCTCGCCTGGAAGGAGTTGTAGTTCGATGAACCCTCCGATTCCTGCTCGGCCACGGACAGATACCACGGTACTCCTGAGGGCGCCAGAGCGGGCTGCGCAGTGAATTGCGGGCTGAGAAGATGGATGAATGCCAGATTGCATCCGGAGCCGGGGGCGATGCAAGCCGCGTGACCGGCAGGAGTGACCTGGTCTCCTTCAACCTGATTCGTAAGGCGGTGGCTGACCGAGCCGACATAGGCGATCTGGGCAACATAGTTGCCGCCAACGGAGCGTTGAATGTTCAGGTTGTAGTTGTACGTGTAGGGAACGTTGTACCCCGGGGCGAAGGCCGAGAGGTCTGCCTCCGCGTACTGATTCCAGTTGAGCGTCGCTCCCTTGCTCGGCCGCACGTAAGGGAAGGGATTGGCCTCCGATACTGGAGTGCTTCCGGTAACGTCTTGATACGGGTTGGCAAAGCCCGGGCTGCCGCCAACATCGGCTGCGCCATTTGAATTGAACAACGACGGCGGATCGCCCAGGTTTTGCAGTGACTGTTCTTCCTGATCGCGATTGTAGTAGACGCCCACGCCGCCCCGAATGGATAAGTTGTGCGAGCCCGGCGCTCCGATCAGCTTTTCTGGGCCACTCGAAGGCGACCATGCAAAGCCGAGTCTTGGCGCAACGTGGTCGTAGTGTGTGGTCGGTCCGCCCGTCTCGGAGCAGCCGGGGTCGCCAGGGAAGAGCAGTCCCGGAGGGCCTCCGGTAAAGACGTTCGACGTGGCGTTGCTGATAGACCAGCAGGTGATGCCCGTGCCGCCGAATTGCTTGTTCAAGGTGGGCTGTTCAACGTCATAGGCAAGGCCGAAGTTGAAGGTCAAATCGGGGGTTACCTTCCAGTTGTCCTGCGCGTAGGCATAGGATTCGGCGGAAAGGGCATCGATGAAACCGCCGCTCTCCTGACTAAAGGTGTCCGGAATCCCAAGGGCGAAGTCGACCAGCGGATCGCCGGAGCTGTAGGTTCCGTTGCCGTTGAAGCCGTAGTCGCCGTTGTTTTTTGCGCCGAAGGGGTTGTGTACGCGGAACTGTTCATAGGACCCGCCAAGCTTGAGGGTGTGGTTGCCAAGCACCCAGGTAAAGCTGTCTGCGTAGGTGAGGTTGGTATCGGTACGGGGCTGGGGGCCATCCGGACTAAAGCCCAATCCAAAACCATTGAAGTAATTTCCGATGCCGATGAAGGGCGCGGCGGATGTAAGCTGGGGGGTGATCGCGAAGCCAAGCGTGCTCGGCTGCACTGATGGGTTTGGCAAAACCGTCCCGAAATTGAAGCGATAGTATCCGCCGCGAAGTTCATTCAGCTTGTTGGCGCTGAAAGTGTGCGTCCAGGAGGCGCTGAAGATTTTAAAGTGCGAAACCTGGTCCGCGGCAAACCCAGGGAATTCGCTGCCCAGGAAGGAAATCCCGCTGAATTGGGGATTGGACTGAAACACCGCAGACGACCAGATGGTGTCTTTTGTGGTGGGCGTATAGTCGACACGAATAATCCCCTGATCGGATGCCGCCGAGTTGGGAGAGTTGTATTCATAAACCGGCGCTCCGCCTGCAAAGGCGTTCCCTGGCTGAATGTATCTCTGCGTGAGAGCCAGAGCGATGGGGTTCCACTGAGCGGTGGGGATGTTGACGGTGGTGACGCCGGCATTGTTCGGTGCGAAGCATTGATTCCACGGCGTCCCGGTTGCGCAGCCGGCAATGGGAAAGGGTATCGGGTTTGATGTCAGGCCGGTGGCGCTGTCAGGGCCGCCTAGTTTGTAGTTTGTGTCTGCGGTAAAGTTACCCGCGAACTGATCCGAGGTCAACGTGTTTACGGACGTCGAACCACCCGTCCGGTTGCGCAGGCCCTGATAGCCGAGAAAGAGGAACAGCTTGTCCTTCAGAACCGGTCCGCCCAGCGTGCCGCCGTAAATATTTTGATGGAAAACGGGACGGGTCTGGGAGAAATAGTTACCGTTGTTGAGGAACGTGTCGCGATAGAACTCAAAGCCGCTGCCGTGGATGTGGTTGGTGCCATTCTTGATCACCTGGTTGATGACCGCGCCGGAGTTGCGCGCGAACTCAGGGTTGATGGTGCTGGTCACGATGTTCTGTTCCTGGAGCGCGTCTGGGTTAATCACCAGCCCTTCGCTCTGCAGGGCGCCATCATTGTTGTCCACGCCGTTGAGCAGGTAGCTGTTCTGCGGCGTCTGGTTTCCGTTCGAGGACGATGTCCCAAACCGGTCGGAAGATTCAACCACACCGGGCATCAGCTTCTGCAATCCCGATGCATCGCGGCCTTCAAGGGGGATTTGCTCAATCTCTTCCGCAGTGGCAATCTGTTGCAGTTGCGTGTTCGAGGTTTCCACCTGCAAGGCCGTAGCTGAAACTTCGATCGTCTGTGATGCGCTCCCCACCGCTAACCTGGCATTCACCTCGCGGTTGTCGTTCACTTCCAGCGTCAGACCGGTGGATACGAAGCTCTCAAAGCCCTTTGCCGCAATGGTCACTGTGTACGGGCCGCCTGTCTGAAGTTGCGGAAAGATGTAGTAACCCTTGCTGTCTCCCTGTACGGCCGTTTGGATGCCGGTGCCGGTATTCAAAATGGTGGCTGTGGCGCCGGGAATCACAGCGCCCGATGAATCGGTGATTGTGCCATGCACCGCAGCGTAGTTCTGCGCCGCTGCCCGGGGAGCAAGGCCAACGGCCAGCACCACGAGCGATGCGATGAACAAGACCGCCTGCGACCTGAATGATCGTATGTTCCTCGGTAAATGCGGTCTGGCTTCATGACTGTCGTGCGCGGATTCTGCTTTCGTGAGTTTGTGCATCGGCCTGTGATCTTGAGAGGCCCCGCCATGCAAACGGTGATCAGGTTCAACCGCCGCATTGTTCAGATTTGTTAAAGCTGTCACTTAATTCCTCCGAATGATTTTTGAAAGCGATTAAACTCGCGGTTTGCCGTCACGAAATCTTTCACTCTAGCCCGCCCCAAGCGGCTTTTGGGCATTCCTTTGTGAACCGATTGTCACTTTCTGGGGCAGCTCGTTCCGGTCGTACACTGCAGGTTGCAACGCCGCGAAGTTGAATACGCCCGAAGGGCGATGAGAATCAGCCGAGCCATTCGCTCATTAACTGAGATCTATCTCATTTATTCCAACTTTTTTCTGAAGACGGCGAATCGTACGGCGCTGGAATGCCAATCCTGACTCTAGCCAGTCGTTCAAATATCAGTTGTCATTTCCCTGTCATCGCTTTGTAACTTTATCGCGGCAGCTTGCATTCATTGACAGTTCATAGCTGGAAGACGAGCTGAATTAAAGCTGTTTGAAAAGGCGATCGTGAAATGACTCGAGAAGGCGACGAGACGTTGCGCATCTTCCTTTTGCGCCTGCCAAGACGATGAGTGCGCGCGCCCCGCTTTCAGCGCTCCAAATTTTTCCCCGAGAAAGGCTTCCTCGACGCCATCGCGCACCGCCGCGGCCTGAAGCCCTGTCTGATTCGCACGTTGACTTTCCTCCACGTCCCCGCGCTTTCTCCGCAGTCCGAAGAGACCTAAGTCAGCGCCGCTCCCAGAGCCGTCTAAAAGCACAAGAGGCGCCCAAAGGCGCCTCTTGTGTATTGAGTTGAACCGGCTGGTTAGAAGTAAATCTTGGCCGCCAACTGGGTCTGACGGGCAGTGGAACCGCTATTGATACCGCTGATCTGGCCGAAGTTCGTCACCGACGAGGGCGTATCGCCCCACCCTGAGCCCGGGTTGGCAAACTGCGTGTGGTTGAACACGTTATCGGTTTCCATGCGGAGCTGCACGCGAAGGTTCTTCTCCGACGAAAGGAAGATATTCTTCGCAAGAACAATGTTGGTTTGGTTGATTCCAGGCCCGGAGGCAGGATCGCGGCCCGTGTTTCCGAAGCCGCCGATGGGCTCATTGACGAAGCTGGCATTGGAAATATACGGGGTGTGACCGTTGCCCAGGCGGGCGGCGCGCGTACTGCCCTTCACGATCGGCGCCACCTGGTTGGGCGCATCCGGGCAGGCATAGAAGTTGGTGAACGCCGGGCACCACAGCGAGTCGGAGCTGCCCCCGCTATAGGAGACGTCGAACGGGAAGCCCGTTGCCAGGCTGGTGATGCCGCTGATCTCCCATCCCGACACCGCCAGGTTGACGGGGTTGTACCAGGCCTTACCCGAAAGCAGGGGCGTTTGATAGATGGGCGAGAATACAAGGCGCTGGCGCGCATCATAAGCAGAGTTGCCCTTGTTCAACGCCGGGAAGAACTGGTTGTAACCGCGGGTGTTGCTTTCGCCGAATCCGGCATTTTCAAAGCTGGACCCGGTGTCGATGGCGTGCGCGTAGGTATAGCTGAGCTGGAAGGTGAGCCCGTGGGTGACGCCCTTCTCGATATTGGCCTGCAGCGAGTGGTAGCTCGAAGAGGCGGTTGAATCCACTTGGCCGATGTCCAGGAAACCCGGAAGGCCGGAGTTGGGATCAATCTGGCCGTAGGCGGTGTGGCCGGGGAAGAAGAAGCTCTGCTCGTTGCGATAGATCGTGGCGCTCCCAGTGTATCCCGGATAACCGCAATGGACAGTATCGGCCACGCAGGCTGCGTGGCCGGCGGGGGTGATGGGATTGGCATCGGTCGTGGACTGGTTGTGGCGGCCCAACGAACCCACATAGCTCAGGCGCGCCACCACGCGCGACGGGAGCTCGCGCTCGATGGAGATCTGGAAGTTCTCGGCATACGGCGCACGGAAATCCGAGCCGTACGTGGAGATGAAGTAAATGGGCTCCAGTGCCGCAAAGTTGATGGTTGCGCCCTTCGTTGGAAAGGTATAGGGGAAGGGATTGGCGACCGATCCACCACCATTGATATCGGTGTAGGGATTAGCTAACGTCGGGGTCCCGCCGATACCGCCGATACCGGCTGAGCTAGTGCCAAAGGGCGGGGTTTCTAGGGTCTGCAGCGCGGTCTCTTCTTCCGAGCGGTCGTAGTAGATGCCGAAGCCGCCACGGATGGAGAACTTGCCGGGGCCGCCGGAGATGGCGCCCAGATCCGGAGCCCACGCGAAGCCGACGCGGGGACCAAACTCCGAGTGCCGGGTTGTCGCCTTGCCGGCGTTGTTGCAGCCGGGATCACCCGGGTACACCAGTCCCATGGGAGCGCCCGGGAAGATCGTGGAACTCTCTCCGCCTACGATGCAGGAGATTGCCTCGCCGCCGTACTGCAGGTTGTGAAGCGGAGTGTCGATGGAGTAGCCAAGGCCGTAACTGAGCGTAAGTGTGGGTGTCAGTTTCCAGCTGTCCTGCGCAAACATGTAGTTCAGGAACGCCTCGGCGATGATGGACGCGCCGCTGCCCTGGCCAAAGGTATTGGGGATGCCGAGCAGGAAGTCCACGCCGCCGTCGCCGGTTGAGAACGCCGAACCGCCGAAGCTATACGACCCGCTGTTATTCGCGTAGAACGGGTTGTGGACATTAAATCGCCGCCCGTCGTAGCCGAACTTCAACGTGTGGCGTCCCCAAACCTTGGAGAGCGTTTCGTCCAGTTGGACAACCTGGTCGATGCGAGGCTGGGGGCCGTTGGTGCTGAAGCCCAGCGTGAAGCCGACCTGAGTGCCACCGACGCTGATGGTGGGCACGCTATCCGCGGCGGCGTCCTGCGGATGGATATTGAATCCGAGGCTCGCCGGGTCGACCTTGGTCTGCGGCTCGACCGCGTCGTAGTTGAAGCGGGTGTAGTGAGCGGCGAAATCGTTCACCAGGCTGGAGCTGAATTGGTGAACATAGTCGGCTGTGTACTGGGTGATGGCGAGAATGCTCTGGTCGCCGAACCCAGGCACCGTGGCGCCCGTGAACGGCAGAGTATCGGCAGTCGTCGACTTGTGGTTAATGTAAAGGAACGTGACCTGGTTGGTGGGGTTGGGCGCATAGTCGCCGCGTCCGATGTACTCGTTGATTGTGGTTGTAGTGACCGGGTTGAAGAGATAGCCATAGGTGCCGCTGTTGGGCTTGGGAAGATACTTGTTCACCAGCGTGGTGGCAATGGAGCTGAAGTTAGATGGTGAGAACTTGCCTCCGAGGTCATAAGCGCACTGGGCCCAGGTTTCGTTTGCCTGGGAGCAGCCCGTGACGGTGACAGTGGACGGAATGGGCGCGGCACTCCAGTTGCCCCAGGCAGCTGTCGGGCCAGGCCGGGTCCCCGCGGCAGCGGGGTTGTCTTCCGCCGAGAAGTCGCCGGTGAGGTTGGCGGCATCATACACCGAGACGTTGCCGGTCCCATCCGGAACGCGCTGGCGGGTGCCCTGGTAGGCGCCGAAGAAGAACAGCTTATCCTTGAGAACCGGGCCGCCCACGGTGCCGCCGAAGATGTGCTGATGATACGGCTGAACCACACCCGTGCTGACCGGGCAATTCGTGCTATTGATCACACACTTCTGGTAATAGGTCAGGGTGTTCAAAAAAGTATCGCGATAGAACTCGAAGGCGTCGCCGTGGAAATGGTTGGAGCCTTCCTTGATGGTGGCGCTGACGATGCCGCCCGAGTTGCGGTCATACTCCGCGTTGAGCGGACCATCAATGAGGTTGAACTGATCGATGGCGTCGAGATTCGGTTGCAGAGCCACCGTATTGAGCGCAATGTCATTGGTGTCGGCGCCGTTGATCAGGTACTCAGACTGCTGGGTCTGGCCGCCGCTCACCGAGTAGGTGCCGAAACGGTCGCTCGACGCCTGCACGCCGGGCAGGGTCAGTTCCAATCCCGTGAAGTTGCGGCCAATCAGCGGCAGCTCCACCATCTGTTCTGAGTTGACGACGTTGCTCAACTCCATGTCTGTGGTATTTACCTGGACCGCCGAAGCGGCCACGTTAACCACTTCGTTTGCGGAACCGACTACCAATTTGATGTCCTGCACAAATTCCTGGTCGATGTTCAGCATGATCCCGTTTGCGTTGAAACCTTCAAAGCCTGGGGAGGTAGCGGAAACTGTGTAAGTTCCGACCGGCAGCTCGGCGAAGAGATACCCACCATCCGACCCGGAAACCGTTTCGAACTTTACCAGAGTGGCGGTGTTCGTGGCCGTGATATGAACGCCGGCAATGACCGAGTTTTGCGGATCGGTGACAACGCCCTTAATGCGAGCGTTAACGTCTGCGGAGTAGGCAATGCCTACCGCGCCCACGAAGGCCAATGCGATTACCAGCCCTCGCCAGAATGTCAGGTTTCTCATGGGAACAGTCCTCGGGAAGTGGATTCTGAAAAGCCAGGAATACTGCGCCGCTCACGGCCCAACTTTCGCTGCTTGCCGAGCCGCGGTGTTGAATCGCTCAATTTGGAGCCGAGGATTTGCAAATGCGATGGCAGTCGATACATCTGCATCTCCTGGCTATTCCAAATACCGTCAAAGACGGATCTTCTTGGACCTATCTGGGCCGCTGAACACGGCCTGAAACGCATTTTGAATTGGCTTGCATATGAAGGAATGCGTGAGTTTTTGGAAACCCTTTGAGATGAAAGACTTGTCCAGTTATGCAGCATTTTAGGGGCCAAACGGACGGTTCATCGAGAGGCCGTTGCCACTCCTGCATATCTATCAGTAAATAAATGGCTTACTTGGAACTTGACGGTTTGCTGCGGCTACCGGCCCGGCCATTAAACTTCCATTTTTCATATCACCTTATGAATATCTGGGATATGCCTCGATCTTTCCACCTCGCGGGAATTCAAGTGGCCTGGAGCCGATTCGCACGATCTTGCTAAGCCACGTAGACTGTTTGCTTCGAACCGAAAGCAAAGGAAAAAACAATGCGCAACCGACCCACCCTTTTCCGCATGGCAACGGCCATGCTTTTTGCCGCTTCCGCAATCCATGCACAAACCT
>PMOF01000011.1 GCA_003162495.1 Acidobacteriaceae bacterium | reverse complement strand
GCCATGACCACCCCTGGCGATACCAGTACCGCCACACTCGCTGAGGTCGAACGCCTCATCCAGGGCGGCTCCGCCCGCATCGCCCGCTAACTGCATCGCTCAATAAAGGTCAGACACCATGCCCGAAACCACAGCCCAGATCATCGAACGCGTCGGCCTTATTCCGGTCCTGCGCGCCCGCAATGCCGCCCAGGCCCACGCGGTGGTCAAAGCCATGATCGCCGGCGGCGTCACCGTCGTTGAAGTCACCATGACCGTTCCCGGCGCGCTTGATTTGCTGAGAGAGCTCAAAAACGAGTACGGAGCGAAGCTCCTTCTCGGCTCCGGCACCGTCACCACGGCCAAAGAAGCCGAAGCCACCATCGATGCCGGCGCCGAGTTCGTCGTCAGCCCCAGTCTGCATCCCGAAGTCATCGCCGCGACCAAAGCCAGAAAAAAGCTCTCCATCCCCGGCGCGCTCACGCCTACTGAAGTCATCACCGCCAGCCGCGCCGGCGCGGACTACGTCAAGATTTTTCCCTGTTCCGCAATGGGCGGAGCAAGCTATCTCAAGTCGCTGCTCGCGCCCTTCCCGCACCTCAAGCTCATTCCTACTGGTGGCGTTACGCACCATACGGCTGCAAGCTTTCTTGAGGCCGGGGCCAGGGCGCTCGGCGTCGGCAGCGACCTGGTCAACCTTGCCGCCATCGATCAGGGCGCTCCTGAAGTGATCACCGCGGCCGCCAAAACCTATCTCCAAATTATCGCGGAGTTCCGCAATTCAACGAGCCCGTCATCATGACCGACCAAACTCAACCCTTCCGTCTCGACAAGCGCCACGCCCTCGTCACAGGCGGCGCAAGCGGCATCGGCGAGGCCACCGCTAAAGAACTCTCCCGCGCCGGCGCCTTCGTCTGGATCGCCGACATCAATCGCCCGGCCGCCGACTCCCTCGCAGCCTCGCTTCCAGCCGCGCAGGCGCTCACGCTCGACGTCACCAGCCCCGCCTCCATCGCCGCCGCAGCCGCGCATCTCAAGCACCTTGACATTCTGGTGAACAACGCCGGAATCGGGCACGTGGGATCGATTGAGACTACATTGCCCGAGGACTTCGACCGCGTTCTTGATGTCAATGTGCGCTCCATCTACCTCGTCACCCGCGCATTTCTTCCTCTGCTCCTCGCCGGCCAATCCGGCGAAGAGGAAAAGAGGCCCGGCGTAATTGTGAACATCGCCTCCGCAGCCGGCCTGGTTGGCGTCAAGCAACGCTTCGCTTACTGCACCAGCAAGGGCGCTGTCGTCGCCATGACCCGCCAGCTCGCCGTCGATTATCCAAAGACCCTGCGCGTCAACGCCATCTGCCCCGGCACCGTCCAAACCCCTTTCGTTGAGGGTTATCTTGAAAAGTTTCACAAGCACAACAAAGAAGAGACGCGCGCCGAACTCCGTGCTCGCCAGCCCATCGGCCGGCTGGGTAAACCCCAGGAGATCGCTTCGATGGTTCGTTACGTAGCCTCGGACGAAGCTGCTTTCATCTCCGGTTCGCTTTTGACCATCGACGGCGGCTGGACGGCCTCATAAACCGCTCAAGTTTAACCCTGCATCTACTCAAACTGCGGAGCCTGCATGAAACTTGTATCCTTCTCCCTCGCCGATGGCCGCATTCGCCCCGGTGCCCTGCTGGAACAGACGCACCGCGTCGTGGATCTAAGCGTGGCCGGCTACGGTGATACCCTCGCAGTCATCGCTGCCGGCATCACTGAACCGGAACGCGGCAAAACTTTCCCCTCGTATCCGCTCACGGAGGTCCGTCTCTACGCGCCGCTCTGCATTCCGCCCCGCATCTTCGCCATCGGCCTCAACTATCGCGATCACGCCATCGAATCCGGAATGGAGATCCCAACCACGCCGGTCGTTTTCTTCAAGCTGCCCACCACCATCGTTGGTCCCGGCGAACCGATCGTACTGCCCGTCAACTCCACCCAGCCCGACTACGAGGCAGAACTCGCCTTTGTGATCGGCCGCGGCGGCTTTCGAATCTCCGCCGATCAGGCCATGAATCACGTCTACGGATACACCATCGTCAACGACGTCAGCGCGCGCGACGTGCAGTTCGCCTCGACTCAGTGGTCGTTGTCCAAGTGCTTTCCCACTTTTTGCCCGCTCGGTCCAGCCGTCGTTACCGCCGATGAAATCCCCGATCCTCACGTTCTGCAAATTGGGCTCAGCATCGACGGCGAGCAACTCCAGAATTCCAATACCCGCAAACTCGTCTTCAAAATCCCCGAATTGATCGAATACATTTCCTCGATCACGCCGTTGCTTCCCGGCGACATCGTCTCCACGGGCACTCCTCCCGGCGTAGGCCTGGGACGCACCCCCAGGCGCTGGCTGAAGCCGGGCGAAACCGTGACTGTGACTGTTGAAGGTCTCGGATCGCTGACCAATCCCGTGGTCGCCGAATAATCTCGCTTCCTCGCAATCACACAGGAATTTAATCCAGCCAAATGGTCACTAACTCGCTAACTAGCTAACTAGCGAAAGTAAAAAGGCTCCCGCG